>JAYUUX010000354.1:0-4482 GCA_043754645.1 Verrucomicrobiales bacterium
GGCCACCGTGGTGCTGTCCCATGGCTCTCCGAATTCGCTCCAGGTCATCCTGCTGGGCGAGGGCGAGGCGCTTGTCGACGACGTGGAGCTCGTGCTCAACGGAACGACGCAGCTCGTCTCCAACCAGACGTTCACGTCGGGAACCTCCGGCTGGTTTCCGCAGGGCAACCACGACGATTCCTTCTGGCGGGTGAATGGCGGGATTGGCGATTCGGGCTGCCTCCACATTGTTACGACAGGTCGTGGGGACACCGGAGCGAACCGGATCCGTGTTCCTCTTGCAATGAGCCTCACCAATGGCGCTCAACTCACCTTCCGGGCCAAGGTCCGGTGGTTGAAAGGAACGCCGGAGATCCTCTTCCGGCTGCGTGGAACGGCGAACGAGTTCCCGTCCTCGCTGCTTACGACGCGGTCCCTCGGCACGCCGGGACTGCCGAACTTGGCCGCGGCCGCCAACGCCGGTCCCGCAATCTGGGATGTTACCCATTCGCCCGTCTTGCCGCAGGCGGCCCAGACGGTGGCCGTTTCCGCGCGCGTGGAGGATCCCGATGGTCTTTCGTTCCTCCACCTTCGTTATCGGCGCGATCCGGCGTCGACCTACACGAACGTGCTCATGACCTACGCCGGGGCTGGCCTCTACACGGCTACGTTGCCGGCCATGCCCGCCGGTGTGGTTCTCGCCTACTACATCGAAGCGACCGATGCCTCGGCATCGCCCTTGAGCCGGACGTTTCCCGCAGATGCACCCATGCGCGAATGCCTGGTGCGATGGGGCGAAACGACTAATTCGACCTCGTTCGGCCAATACCGGATCTGGCTCACCCAGCAGACGATCACCCGATGGTCCACACGCGAAAAGCTGAGCAACAAGCCGCTCGACATGACGTTCGTGCACGGGAACAGCCGCGTGATCTACAACGCCGGCGCGCAATACAGCGGCAGCCCCTATCATTCGCCCAGCTACAATTCCCCGACGGGAAACCCGAGCGACTACGCGCTCACCTTCCACGCGGACGACCCGTTCCTCGATGCCGGCGACGTGAACATCATCAACGCCGGCAACGGCTGCTGCGACAACACGCTCCAGCGGGAGCACATCGCCCACTGGATCGCCTACCGGATGGGCCTGCCGCGTCTCCACAGCCGGCATGTCCGGCTTTTCGTGAACGGGGTCCAGCGTAGCGACCTCATGCAGGACATCCAGCAGCCGAACCGCGATTATGCCGACCAGTGGTATCCGGACGGGGCCGGCGGAAACGTCCACAAGATCCAGCTCTGGTTTGAGATGGAAGACGATGCCGCCACCTTCGTTCCCCGTGGAGCGTCGCTTGGCGTGTTCAACGGGCCGGATGGGAAAAAGAACCTGGCCTACTACCGGTTCAACTGGTCCGCCCGCGCGTTTGGAGACACCCCGAACAATTACACGAATCTCTTCGGCCTGATGGACGCGACGGCGACGGGCGCGACCGGCGACGAATACACGCGGCAGATCGGCGGGCAGGTGGATGCCGACAACTGGACGGGCATCTTCGCCTTCCAGCACCTGATCGACAATCCCGACAGTTGGAACTACGGCGGCGGGCAGAACATGTATATCTACAAGCCGCTCGACCAGACGTGGAAACTGCTGCTCTGGGACATCGACTTCGCGTTCGGGGCGGGTTCCCCGTCGAACTCCGTGTTCCAGTTCGGCGACTCCCGGGGCTCCCGCATGGTCAATCATCCGCCGTTCATGCGGCGCTACGTCCGCTCGCTCCGGCACGCCGCCCTCAACGTTCTCGATCCGACGGTCCTGAACCCGACGATCGACGCGAGGTATTCGGCCTTCACGAACGGCGGCGCCAATGCGGCGTCTCCCCAGGCGACGAAGGACTACATCCAGCTCAGGCGCGCCGCGATCCTCGGGCAGTTGATCCCGTTCGACGCGTCGTTCGCCCTGACGTCTCCAAACTCCTTCACGACGAACCGCAACGAAGTCGTTCTCAGCGGGACCGTTCCCCTGTCGGTTGCCGGCATCACGGTGAACGGGATCGCCCGGCCGATCTCATGGATCACGGCCTCGAATTGGACGATCCCGGTCGTTCTCGGTCCCGGGCTCAACACGCTCCAGATCGCGGGTGTCGACGATTCGGGACTTCCCATCGCCGGGGCTTCGACCTCCGCCCAGGTGACGTTGACGGTGCCGCCCGAATCGCCGGAAGGCCGCGTAGTCATCAATGAAATCCTGCACAACCCGCTCACTCCGGGAACTGGCTTCGTTGAGTTGCTCAACACCTCGTCGACCACGTCGTTCGATCTCACCGGATGGCGCTTCGAGGGGCTCGGCTACACGTTCCCGGGCGGGACGGTGCTTGGACCCGGTTCTTTTCTTGCCTTGGTCGCGAACCCGTTTTCCTTCTCGGCACGCTTCGGCCAGGGAACCGTCTTCTTCGATCAGTTCCCAGGCGGGCTCGACGATGTTGGCGAAACGATTCGTCTCCTCCGGCCGCAGGTGGGAACAACGAATGAACTAATCGTGGCCGAGCTGACCTACGGATCCTCGGCTCCCTGGCCCAATGCCGCCGGCGCCAGTGATTCGTCGCTGCAGTTGGTCGATGCATCCAAGCCGCTCGGCCATGTCGGCAACTGGAGCGGCGTGTCCTCGCCCACGAATCCGCCGGTCCGCGTCCTGGAGTTTACGAATCATTGGCGGTTCCTGCAGGGCGTGTCGCTGGACGGCGTGAACTGGAAAGATCCGTCGTTCAACGACGCCGCATGGCCGTCGGGGCCCGGGCTCCTCTATGTCGAAGAGGCCCCTCTGGCGTATCCTAAGAGCACGCCGCTGACGCTCGGCGGCACGACGCACTACTTCCGCACACGCTTCAACCACTCGGGGCAGGGGCCCGTCGGAAGCCTGTTCGCCAATCTGATGGTCGATGACGGCGTCGTTCTCTATTTGAACGGCCAGGAAATCCACCGGATCCGGATGCCGGCGGGAACGATCACTAATGCGACCCTGGCGAGCGGAAACGTGGGCGACGCCACCGTCGAGGGGCCCATCGTGCTGCCTGCGGCAGCCCTTGTGTTCGGGACCAATGTGCTCGCGGCCGAGGTGCACCAATCGGGAGCCGGATCGAGCGACGTTGTCTTTGGAATGGATGTTTCCACTTCGGCCAGCGGGCTGCTTGCGGCCACTCCGTCGTCGGCGAACTCCCTCCGGACGGTGGTCCAGGAGTTCCCGACGATCTGGCTGAACGAGTTCCAGCCGACGAACACCACGGTATTGCGGGATCGTTTCAACCAGAGCGAGCCGTGGGTGGAACTCGTCAACACGGGCACCAACTCGGTTTCGCTCGGAGGACTGTTCCTCACGGACAATTGGACGAACCTGACGCGGTGGGCGTTCCCGTCGAACCATGCCATCGCTCCGGGCCAGCACCGTCTCGTGTTCCTCGACGCCGAACCGGACCAGTCCGATGCGTCGGAACTCCATGCGTCCTTTCGTCCGACGATCCCGGCGGGCACGCTCGGGCTGGTCCAGATGACTCCGTCCGGTCCGCGGGTCCTCGACTACCTGAACTACTCGCTCCCGGTCGTCACACGTTCCTTCGGCGCCTATCCCGACGGGCGAGCGGCGGCGCGGCGTCCGTTCTACGTGCCGACGCCGGGCGCTTCCAACAACCCGGCGCCGCCTCCCGTCTCTGTTGTGTTCAACGAGTGGATGGCCGACAACGCCGCCACGCTTCGTGATCCCGCCGACAACGACTACGAGGACTGGTTCGAGCTCTACAATCCGGCCGATGTCGCGGCGGATCTCGGCGGCTACTACCTGACCGACGCGCTGACCAACAAGACCCAGTGGCAGATCCCGACCGGGACAGTGGTCCCCGCCCGCGGAAAGATCCTGGTCTGGGCCGACGGCGAAGCCTCCCAAAATGGTCCGGGCCGCGACCTGCACACAAACTTCAGGCTGGCCGGCGGTGGTGAGGCGCTTGGGCTCTTCACGCCGGACGGGTCCCTTGTCGACGCAGTGACGTTCGGTCCCCAGTCGCCCGATGTTAGCCAAGGCCGCATCACTGATGGGGCGGCGGGGATCGTTTTCATGGCCCAGCCCACTCCGGGAACCGCTAACTATGTCCCGTCGCCCAACCAGCCGCCGGTTCTCAACCCGCTTTCGAACCGGGTCATCACAGGCGGGCGCACCCTTGCGTTCTTCGCGACGGCGACGGATACCGATCTGCCTGTCCAGAACCTGACTTTCAGTTTCGGGACCACGCCGCCGCCGGGTGCGACGATCGACCCGGGAACGGGCGAGTTCACCTGGGCGACACCTTGGGTGTCTTCGATGACGAACGTTCCCGTGCAGGTCCTGGTGAGTGACAGCGGAAATCCTTCGTTGGGCGCGACGAGGAGCTTCAGCGTCGCTCTGCTTCCGCGTCCGACCTTGGGCGGATTGCGTGTGACCGGCGGGGAGTTGGAGCTCTCGTTCGATTCGCAGGTCGG
>JAYUUX010000355.1:0-2453 GCA_043754645.1 Verrucomicrobiales bacterium
ATCGACGCGCCGAGGCCTTTCCGCTGCGGCGTGTAGTTGATGACGTCCGGTTCCAAGGCCGTCTTGTCGCGGCCGGCCGGATTGAAGAACTCCGTCCAGGACCGCGAATCGTCGAGCCCGCTGGTGCCGATGTCGCCGGGGTTGCCGTAATGGTAGATCTTGCCGACGCGTCCGGCGTAGTAGCCGTTGTTCTTGAAGAGCTGCGAGAGCGTGACCACGTCCGGCATGCCCTTGCGGAAGTGGTATTGCAGGTTGAACACGCGCGTCGTGTCGGGCCGGAGCCCGGTCATCAGGGACGACCGGCTCGGAGAACAGAGCGGGAACTGGCAGTAGGCCCGCTCGAAGGCGACGCCGCTTCGGGCCAGCCGGTCGAGGTTGGGCGATTTGACCAGTGGATGTCCGTAGAGGCCGAGATCGTTGTTCAGATCGTCGGCGGCGATGAAAAGCACGTTGGGCCGGCGGGCAGCCGGTGCGGTTGCGGCTTGAAGGGAATTGGCGGCGATCGCCAGAACCGCGACCACCGTGGCGAGGCGGAGCAACAGCTGTGTCTTCATGGATCGATCAGAGGGGCTCCCCGGCCTTGACGGCCTTCTTTTTCTTCTTCGTTTCGTCCGACGGCGGATTGCCGAAGACCGTGGGCGGCTCGACATCCGGGACCTTGAGTTGCTTGCGGAGGCGGGCCAGCTCCTTCTGCAGATCCTCGGTGACCTTGGCGTAGGACGGGTCGCCGAAGACGCTCTTCATCTCGTTGGGATCCTTCTGGAGATCGTAGAGTTCGAAGTAGTCGGGCCCCAGGGCGTAGAAGCGGACCAGCTTGTAGCGGTCGGTCACGACGCCGTAGTGCGGCTGAACATGGTGCGGCTCGGGATACTCGTAGTAGTGGTAGTAGAAACTCTTCCGCCAGTTGTCCGGCGTCTTGCCCGCCAACACGGGAAGGAAGTTCCCGCCCTGCACGTCGTAGGGCGCCGACACTCCGGCCGCCGCAAGGAACGTCTGGGCGAAGTCGACCGTGGAAACGATGTCCTTGTTGACCGTTCCCGCCTTGGCATGGCCGGGCCAACGGACCAGCAACGGCGTGCGGAGGGATTCCTCGAAGATCCAGCGTTTGTCGAACCAGCCGTGCTCGCCGAGGTAGAAGCCCTGGTCGGAGGCGTAGACGACGATGGTGTTGTCGGCCAGGCCTTCTTCATCGAGGAACTTGAGGACCGCGCCGACGCTTTCATCGACGGCCTTCACCGTGCCGAGGTAGTCGTGCATGTAGCGGTTGTATTTCCAACGGACGAGGTCCTTGCCGGTCGGGTTGGCCTGTTTGAACGCCTCGTTGCGGGGAGCGTAGTAGGCGTCCCAGACCTGCTTCTGATCGGGAGTGAGGCGCGCCTGCGGGGTGAGCTTGTTGTCGAGTTCGTTCATCGTCTTCTCGATCGTCATGTCCTGGCCCTTCACGGCGGGACCACGCCCTGCGTAGTCGTCGAACAGCGTGGGCGGCTCGGGATACTGGCGGTCCTTGTCGTGGCCGAGATGGCGCAGGGCGGGGGCCCATTCACGATGCGGCGCCTTGTGCTGGATCATAGCGAGGAAGGGCCTCGTCTTGTCGCGCTTCTTCAACCAAGCGAGAGAGCGGTCGGTGATGATGTCGGTGACGTAGCCGGCCTCCTGGATGCGTTCGCCCATGCGGATCATGGGCGGGTTGTAGTAGACGCCCTGGCCGGGCAGGATCTGCCAATGGTCGAAGCCCGTCGGGTCGCTCATCAGGTGCCACTTGCCGAAGATGGCGGTCTGGTAGCCGGCCTTCTGGAGCAGCTTGGGGAATGTGGTCTGCGTTCCGTCGAAGCGGCTGTTGGAGTTGTTGGGGAATCCGTTCAGGTGGGAATACTTCCCCGTCAACACCGTGGCCCGGCTGGGTCCGCAGATGGAGTTGGGCACCAGGCAGCGGTCGAAGCGCACGCCTTCCTTGGCGATGCGGTCGAGGTTGGGAGTATCGAGAAGCTTCCTCGGATCACCATAGGCGCTGATGGCCTGGTAGGCGTGGTCGTCCGAGAAGATGAAGACGATGTTGGGCGGCTTGGCCGTGGCGGCATCGGCAGAGGCGACACAGGCGAGGACGGCCAGTAACAAGAGAAGGAAGCATGTGGGACGCATGTGGAGATGGGATTACGAGAATCGGTAAGACAATCGGTCTCCGGTTGGAAGCCCCGTCTTGCGGCCACGTCTTCCCGGTTGACGTGAGGTGGAAATTCTTTGCCGCCTGGTTGGACGGATTTCGCACAAAGCAACACTCAGACGGGAGCAGGCGGGCGGAGCAGTCGCAGGGCGTTCGTGAGCCAGAGGCTGCTATGACCGAGCAGCGCAGCACGAAGAAGACGGATCTCAGCGGAAGGCTGCAATAGGGACTCAGACAGACACTCCAAAAACCGCACCGACGCCCGCAGTCACTCCCATCGCCAAGGCGCTCC
>JAYUUX010000356.1:0-4856 GCA_043754645.1 Verrucomicrobiales bacterium
CCGCTGGTTTCGCGGTCCAGACGGTGGATCAGCCGGGGTTCCCAATCACCCGAAGCATACAGGCGCATCCGCGAAATCAAGCTGGACCACTCGTCGGTCTTCGTCGGATGGCAGACGAGGCCCGCAGGCTTGTTTACCGCCACGAAGTCCGCCGTTTCGCACAGGACCTCGATCCGGGCATGGCGGGCGCGATCGGCTGGCGGGGCGGTGGGAGGGTCGAACATCATCTGGCGCGGTGCTTGTCTGTTGGCGGTCCACGGGTATCCTCCGCGCCGGTGAAAGGAAAGATCGTCATTCACACCGTGCTGCTGCTCGTGCTGGCAGCCACGCGCTATCCCGGCCTGCTGCCGGCGAATTTCAGCGCCGTCTACGCCATGGCCTTCTGCTCGGGGCTGTTCTTCCGCGGGCGTTGGGACTGGGTAATGCCGATGGCCGTGCTGATGGCGTCGGACATCGCGCTGAATCTCTCTTACCAACGCACCAATCCCGGGATGGACGCGTTTTCCGGTTCGGCCCTGGGCTACCTCCTGTGCAACTACGCGGGATACGCCGCGCTTTTCGGATTGGGCCGGATCTTCAAGCCGCGCCAATGGATCGGGTCGTTGGTCGCCGGAAGCGTCTTGGGCGCGATCCTGTTCTACCTCATCACCAATACCGCGGCCTACCTCGTGAACCCTTTTGGCAACGCGGAGTATGCCGTGAAGTCGTTGGTCGGATGGATCGCCGCTTTGACCAAGGGAGTGAGCGGATATCCGGAAACGTGGACGTTCTTCCGCAACACGCTCCTGAGCTCCGGCCTGTTCTCGGCCCTGATGATCGTCACCGCGCGGATCACGGAGCCGGCCGAAGAACCAAAGGATGCGCCCGAGGGCGCGGAGGTTGAACGCGAACCGGAAGCCGAAGCCGGCAAATGACCGACCCCGGCCCAGCCACCAGGAAGGACGGCCTCCGCTTCGGGATCATCTCGGACACGCACGGACACCTGGATCCGCGCGTGAAGAAGATCTTCGCCGGCGTCGACCATATCTTCCACGGCGGGGACATCGGCTTCGCCGCAATCATCATGGAGCTCGAAGAAATCGCGCCCACCACCGCCGTATTGGGAAACAATGACTGGGGTTTGGACTTCAAGGAAACCGAGTCGGCCACCCTCGAAGGCTGGAAAACAATGGCCCATCACATCGTCACGCCGACCAATCTGCACGACTCGCTGAAGAAGCGTGTGACGAGCTTCAAACCGGATCTCCTCGTCTTCGGACATTCCCACAAGCCGTTCTCCGAAAGGCTCGGGGACGTCCACTTCGTCAATCCCGGCTACTCCGGAAAACCCCGCCTCGGACTCGCCCGCAGCGTCGCGATCGTCGAGACCCGGGGAGGCGGTCTGGAAGTTTCCTTCATTTCCCTCGGTTGATTTTCTCAAGCCTTCTCCGTTCGCGCCGTTAAGAACGATGGACTGCGGGATGCTCTTCTCGCTCTCCAACGTTGTATATGGGTTGGCCAAACTTGAACGGACGCCCGCGGAAGCGGGACTCGATACTCTCGATAGACCTCGGGAGCCGCACCACCAAAGCCGTGCATCTGATGCGGCGGGGAGATCGCTTTGCCCTGGCGGGCTACGTGATCCGCGAGACGCCGGGCGGCGACCAACCGCTCGAACCGGCGGCGCTCGGGGAGCACATCCGGGAAATCTGCCAGAGCCTCGATCCAAAGACCAAACGGGCCATCGTTTCGCTCGGCGTCCAGGATTCGATCCTTCGCAACGCCGAGATGCCGCAGGTGCCGGTCTCGGAAATGCGCCAACTCCTCAAGATCGGCACGCAGACCTACCTGCAGCAGGAGCTGCCGAACCACGCCTTCGACTGCTTCGTGACCACTCCCCGCCAGGACCCGACGAAGCCCGAATCCGCCAAGTCCAACGGCAAGTTCAAGGTCTGGGTCGGCGCGGCGCCGAACAAGGTGATGAACAACATCCAGGCCGCGCTCAAGACAGCCGGCCTGGCCGCGGACAGCATCACGCCCGGAATGCTGGGCCCCGTGAACGCGTTCGAGGCCGCTTTCCCGGAGGCGTTCCAAAACGAAGTCGTCGCCCTCGTCGACCTGGGCTTCAGGAACACCTCGATCAGCATTCTCAACCACGGCGACCTCGCCGTGAACCGCGTCGTCGCGGTCGGTGGCGACAAGCTCACGTCCAGCCTGGCCGAAATGATGAGCGTCGGCTATTCGGAGGCCGAGGGAATCAAGATCGGCATGCCCCAGGAGGTCGAGCAGGGCCTCCTGCCGGTGCTCCACGGCATCGGCCGCGAACTCCGCGCATCGATCGACTTCTTCGAGACCCAGAACGACCAGCCCGTCTCCGTCGTCTACCTGTCGGGCGGCGCCGCGCGGTCGGAGTTCTTCGTCCAATCGCTTCAATCCGACCTGATGCTGCCATGCAAGGCGTGGAACCCGACCGGATTCCTGACCTCGGAACTTCCCCAAGGCCAGGCCGACGACCTGGAACAGCTCGGGCCGCAGCTCGCCGTCGCGATCGGCGCGGCCACCACCCTCTTCTGATCCCCCATGCCAATCCGCATCAATCTTCTCGAAGAGAACCTGGTCCAGGAGGAGCAGCGCCGGAAGGATCCGGTGAAGCGCGCCGTTTGGATCGGCGGTTTCATCGTCTTCCTTGTCGGGCTCTGGGCCCTGCGCACGCAGACCGCGCTGATGTCCGCACGCAGCGAACTCGCGCGGGATTCGGCCTCGTTCCAGGCGATCGAGAAGAAATTCTCCAACGTCTCGGAGGACAACCGGGCGCTCGGGGACATCGACGTGAAGCTCGGGGCCCTGGCCCGTTATTCGACCAACCGCTTCCTGTGGGGCTCGGCCCTGCAGGCGGTCCAGTCCTCGATCACGGACGACATCCAGTTCACCCGTCTGCGGACGCTGCAGACCTACCGGGCCATCGAACCGGAACCGCCCAAGAAATCTGCGGGCAAAACAATCCCCGGAAAACCCGGCGCCTCCTTCGAGTCGATGACGATCACCGTCGACGCCAAGGACTACGCCCGGCCCGCGGTCCAGAACTACAACCGCCTGAAAACCTCGATGACGACGAACTCGTTCTTCAACACGTTCCTGAAAGGAACCGACGGCTTCAAGCTCGCCAACGTCTCCCAACCCGTGGCCGACCCCGCCGAACCCGGAAGGCAGTTCATCGCCTTCAGCGTCGAGGCCGTCTTCCCGGAGGTCCAACGCGATGAGTAACATCTCCAAAGAAAAGAAAAGCCAGATCGTGGCCGTCTGCCTCGGCACCACCGCCATCTGCGCCGGCATCTGGTTCGGCCTGGTCGAGGGGCTGAACGAGCGTCTCAAGTCCATCGACAAGCGCCGGAACGAGATGGCCGAGAAGCTCAAGAAGGCCGAACGGCTCACCAAGAACCGGGCCGCGCTCCACGAGGAGCTCGTCGCCAAACGAATCCTCATCAACGAGGTCGAGGACGTCATGGCGTCCGGCGACATGTATGCCTGGATCATCGGCGTGATGAACCGCGAGGTTCCCGCCTTCAACCTCACCATCCCGGTCTACAGCCGCGAAGCGGTCGTCGACATCGGCGTGCTTCCCAAGTTCCCCTACCGGGGCGCCCAGTTTTCGATCCGCGGTTCGGGCCGGTTCCATGACTTCGGCCGCTTCATCGCCCACATGGAAAACCGCTACCCGTTCATGCGCGTCCAGAACATCGAGCTTTCGCCGTCGTCCGACGGCCGGGGAAGGATCGAGTTCCGGTTCGACATCATCGCGCCCATCAAGCCCCTGCCGGCCTCGCTGGCCACCGCGGCGAACTCCTATTGACCATGAGAGCCATCTTCCTAGTCCTTGGTCTTTCTCTCGCCGCTTCCATCACGAACGCCGCCACTCCGGCTCCGATTCCGGCGCCGGCGACCGCCGTCACGGCGGTGAAGACGAACGAACCGGCACCCGCCTTTCCGCGCATGGTCAGCGAGCGGCTTTCGGTCTTTGAACCGTCCGCACCCGGGGTCCGCGATCCCTTTTTCCCGCGTTCGACGCCAGTCGTCGCCGCTGTCGCACAACCGACGCCGACCCCCGGCCAGCCTCCAAGGAACATCTTCGGCCAACTCAGGCTGCGGGGGCTTGTGGCCAACCGCCTGGCCGTGATCAACGGCCGCACGTTCGGCCCCGGAGAGGAACTGACCGTGACGCTGGACGACGGCGGCGCGGCCAAGATCCGCGTCCATGAAATCGCGGAGAAGGGCGTCACCATCACCGTTTCGGGCGAGACCGAGAAGCGTGTCCTGCGCAACTTGGGTTCTCAGAAATGAAAGAAAACAGGGCTTAGGAACCAATCCAGCTAGAGGGGAGCAACAGAACTATGATCAAAGAATTTAAGAACCGAATCCTTCCGACCGTCGCGGCCATCGCGCTGCTTCGGCTGGGGGCGCTCGCAGCCGACCCCTCCGCCACGACCGGCGGCGCGGATTCGACCGGCCAGGTGAACCTTGCCGGTGGCGAGGTGATCCCAGTCATCCAGATGGAAGGCGCGGCCCTGACCTCGACGCTCGAATCGCTCGGACGCCAGTCGGGCATCAATTTCCAGTTCGACCCGCGCATCACGACACCCACCGTGACGGCCGACGGGCGGACCAACGCCCTTGCCACCGTCACTTTCCGGTTCGAGAACGTGACCGCGGCCCAGGCGTTTTTCGCCGTCCTCGACAACTACGGCCTCCAGTTCCTCTCCGATCCGCGGACGAAGATCGGCCGCGTCACGCTGAAGGACGCCGCCACCGCGGAGCCGCTCGTCAGCCGGATCGTGAACCTCAAGTTCACCCAGGCGACCAACATCGTCGCGCTCGTCCAG
>JAYUUX010000357.1:0-3030 GCA_043754645.1 Verrucomicrobiales bacterium
GGCGCCATGCGACTCGCTGTGCTGACGTCACCATCAAGGCTGACAAGATGGCCAAGGTGTCCCAAGCGGGCAACTACCTAGCCGACTTTCCAGCAGGGGGTCAGACACCACGACACACGAATGTGCTCAAGCTCTTCGGACTTGTTCCCGTCGCGACAGGGCAAAGCACGCCCGGTCAGGAGACCGGGCCTACAGTGCCAAGGTGAATTCCGAAGAACCCGTCCGGGCAGTTTGCTCGGGCTGGTTCACGGCCAGCGCACCCGTGCCTTCCGACGGCCCCGGGCAAACGGCCTAGTTGGTCCGCACAAAACGGAAAAACCGGTTCGGGTTGGTGGGCTGGGGATCGACGACGAGTTTGGACTGGCCGTCTCCGGCGATGACGAAGAAGCCGACTCGCGTCCAAGGTTCAGAGAAGGAGTCGCGGTATTCCACAGCGTAGAGTTTGCCGGGAAGCGTTGTGAACTGGAACTCAAGGCCTGCGACCGAGCGGGCGACGCGGGTGACTTCGGGCGCGCCGACGTCATCCGTCCTGAACAGGAGATTTTCAATGCGCCGGTCGAACTCGCGGGGCGTGTCCGACTGAGTGTAGGTGCCGATCGCCGTCAGGTAATCGGCCAAGGCCTTCTGTTCGCTGCCCGGCGTGGCGATGGTCTTGGTCACCACGTTGGTGGCGACAAGGTTGGTGCGATTGCCGCCCAGGGTCAGCGGATAGTAGGTGTCTCCGCCACTGGCGAGGAAGTCGAGGGTCACGCAGCGGAAGGTCCGGTTCGGATCGCCCACGAGCTGTCCATTTTCAACCACAAGATCCAAGGCGCCTGCGGCGTTACGGGCGACGAGCGAACGGATGCGTTGTCCGGAATTGTTGATGCCAATCACGTTGTTCTGCGCGTCGCGGAAGTAGGTCATGGCCGCGTTGGTGGGCTGGAACGCGAACCAGATTCCGCCGACCTGCGGGAACTGGCCGGGTGTGGCGGTGGTGGTCCAGGCGGAGACGCCCCATTCCATCGCATCGCGTAGCTGCTGCGCGGTCAGCGTGATTAGGGCGAGGCCGTTGTTGAACCGGAGACTGTTCTCGATGTCGAGCTGCGAGATTTCGCCCGCGAGCTTGCCGACGCGAGGATTGGCCACGGGCGGTATGCGGACGGCCAAGCCACCAATGGAGGAGAATCCACCGATGGCGTCGCGGATGCCGCCGCCGTTCTTGATGGAGACGGAGGTGGCGGGATCGTAGGCGCGGCCGGCGAAGATGTTCGCGTCGGCGGAGAGGCTGCCGAGGTTCGCCTCCTCGGTGCGGACGGATTCGCGGAGGCCGTTGAGGTAGACGGTGGTCTTCCCGAAGCGAACTCCATCCTTCGAGTCCACCACCGCGGCCAGCCCGGCTAGGATGTTCGTCACAGCAGGAGTGGGCGCGACTGATCCGGTGTCGGCCACGCCCTGGTCGTCCGTGGCGTAGGCGCCGCTGCGGTTGTCGACGGAGGTGATGATGCCCTCGGAGTTGAAGCTCGCGATAAGACGGCTGACGTAGCGGTAGTTGGGGCCGGAGTTGACGACATGGACGGGTTCGCCGATGGGAGAGTTGAAGATCACGGGATAGTTTTCGGCCCGCGTATCGTCGTCGCGAAGCCGGTCCGTCGGTTTGGCGAAGACGGTGTGTGAACCGCCGGCGATGATCACGTCGACATTCGTCAGGCGCGTGGCGAGGGCGAACTCGTTGGCATACTGCTGTAGATGGGTCAGAAGGATGATCTTGTTGATGCCCTGGCCCAGGAGAGCATCGACGACCGGCTGAATTTCACCGACGAGGTTGGTGATGACACCGATGTTGCCGGGCGACGAGATCTGCCGCAGCTCGATGGTCGTCGCGCCGACGATGCCGATCCTTTCACCCGCGACCGTGACCACGGTGCTCTTCGTGACCCGGTTCGTCGCAGCGCGCCAGTCCTGGCCGGACGCGGTGACCGAGGCCGCCAAATTCGCGTCGGGCGCAAAGTTCAGGTTCGCGCTGAGATACGGGAACTGTGCCCCGGGGTAGAAGACCGTGTTGGTCACGCCGTTGGTGTTCACGAAGTTGAACGTGGACGATCTGATGAGGTCGCGAACGGTGGCCGTCCCGTCGTCGAACTCGTGATTGCCGAGGGCGGATGCCTGGATGCCGAAGGCGTTCAGGAGAAGGATGTCGGCGCGGCCCTTGATGCCGTTGTAGGGAAGCGCCGGGTCGGCGCTGGCGGTGAAGAACGGCCCGGGAATGTAGTTGTCGCCGGAAGAAACGGTCAGCGTGTTCGCCGCATACTCGCCGCGCAGCGCATTGAGGACCGAGGAAAAGCGCCGGGCATCGTCCAAGGCGGGGATGCCCGCCTCGAAATCGCTGGCGTGCAGGACCTGGACGAAGAGGGGCACCGTCGTGGCCCTGATGTGTTCGACGGAAACGCTGGCCGAAAGGTTGGTCGCCCCCTGGTTGTCACGCGCCACGGCCGTGAGAGTGAAAAACCCGAGGTTGGTGTTCACGAGGTTCAGGCTGAAGGGCGCATTCGTGTCTTCGCCCAGCTTGATGCCGTTGCGGAAGAACTCGACCCTCGTCACCGCTCCGTCGAAGTCCGCGGCGGAAACGGCGAACAAGACGCTGCTTCCTGCCTGGAGTTGGACACCAGGAGACGGGCTCGTGATCGCGACGGTCGGAGCCTGGTTGCCCGCGGTGAGCGTGATCACATTGTCGGCCGTCTCGGCTGTGGCACCGGTGTTGTCCGTGACCCGCAGCTTCAGCGTGTGGGCTCCGAGCGGCAGGCCCGAAAGGGAGAACGTGAAGGGGAACAAGGTCTTCTCCGCCGCCTTCACGCCGTTGGTGAAGAACTCGACCCTGGTCACAAGTCCATCCACGTCGTAGGCCGCCGCGACGATGTCCAAAGCGGGAACAGAAAGAGTGGCGTTGGTCGGACTGGCAAAAGCGATGGAGGGGACGCGGTTGGCCGGAGCGCCAGAACCGAAGCCGGGGAGAGTCACCCGGTAGGCCAGCACCATGCTGTCGACCGGAAC
>JAYUUX010000358.1:0-3382 GCA_043754645.1 Verrucomicrobiales bacterium
TGGAAACCGCTCACGGACATTTCCGTCAACGCCAGCGGCTGTGGATCCGTCGTCGAGAGACGCGACGGCCGCGAGGAATTCAAGCTGACGGGCACGGTCCCGCAGCGGACCCGCATCACGATCGAAGCCGCAATGCCCGCCGGCACGACCCACCTCACCGCGTTGCGACTGGACGCCCTGCCCCTCGATCCGGAGACAGCGAAACAACTGACCGAATGGGGCTTTGTCCTCAACGACCTCAAGGTCTCGCTCATCGCGGACGGCGTGACGAACGAACAACCCGTGCGCCTGACGCATGCCTTCTCCGACGAACCCGAACCCTTTTCAAATCCCGAAGGCAGCCTTGCCCCTGAACCCGAGGCTGCGAAACCGGACGCGAAGGCAACGACCAAAGCCCCTCCGCGCCGGATGCGCTCCGGAGGATTCGCGGCGTTCACCCGGATCGACCGCGAACGCTGGGGCGTTTTCGTGCCAGCCGAACCGGTCGCCGTCTCCGCAGGAAGCCGCATCCGCGTCGTGATGACCTTCAACGATGTGGCCCAGGACGCCTTTCCTCTCGTCATGAAACGCGGGCACATCGCCGTGTCCGCTGATCCTCGCTGGTCGGAGTTGGTGAAGGCGCCCGAACGATTGGCGCAGCAGGAGATCCTCGCGGGCAAAATGGCGGAGCGAACCGCCATCAAGTCCGCCTCGCTGCCAGTGATGCAGGAGCTGACGGAAAACCTGCGCCGGCCGACCGCGCTGTTTGTCCGTGGCAACTGGATGACACGCGGACCGGCGGTGACTCCCGGCCTTCCCGGGCTGCTTCCGCCATTGCCAAAGGGTTCGCAACCGGACCGTCTCGGAGTCGCACGCTGGCTCACTTCGACTGAAAACCCGCTGACAGGTCGTGTGCTGGCCAACCGGCTTTGGGAACAGCTCTTCGGCTTGGGCATCGTCGAGACGCTGGAGGACTTTGGCTCCTCCGGCGAAAGGCCGACCCATCCCGAACTCCTCGACTGGCTCGCCATCCGGTTGCAGAAAGACCATCGCTGGAGCGTGAAGAAGATGCTCCGCGAACTGGTCCTCAGCTCGACCTACCGGCAGGACAACCGCATTTCCGCCGACAAGCTCGCGAAGGATCCGCGCAATCGCCTTCTCTCGCGCGGACCGCGCCAACGGCTCGGCGCCGAGATGGTCCGCGACCAGGCGCTGGCCGTTTCCGCATTGCTCAATCCCAAGCTCGCCGGCCAGCCGGTTTTCCCGCCTTTGCCCGCCGGGGTTTGGGATCCGTTCATCGGCGGCGAGAAATGGCCGACGCCAAAACCGGGCGAGCCCGACCGCTATCGCCGCGCGCTCTACACCCACGTCAAACGTTCCATCCCCTACCCCGCCACAGCCACGTTCGACGCGCCTTCCCGCGAGGTCTGCACGCAGCGCCGGATTCTTTCCAACACGCCCGTCCAAGCGTTGGCGACGCTGAACGACGCGGTCTTCCGCGAAGCCGCCGTGGCGCTCGCCGGGCGGATGACGGCCGCCGCTCCGGATGTCCCGGGACAACTTGCCGCCGGATACAAACTCGCAACCGGAAGGCCGGTCGCCCCGTCCGTCCTTCAACGTTTGACGGCCTTGCATGAAGGATCCTTGTCCCTGACGAAACACGCCGATGCCGCGCTCGAGAACGTTGCCTCAGTGCTGTTGAACCTCGACGAAGTCCTGACCAAATGACGCCCATGAACTACTTCGACCAACTCAGGCTGGAGCGGGCCAACCTCGTTTCGCGGCGGCACTTCCTCCGCGACTGCACCACCGGCCTCAGCGCGCTCTACTTCGCCACGAACGGCGTGCAGGCCGCGTCGATTCCAGGAATCCGCCATGATCCGGAGAATCCGCTGAACGCCCTGCCGCCCCATTTCACGGCGAAGGCCAAACGCGTCATCTTCCTCCACATGGCCGGGGCTCCCAGCCAACTGGAACTGTTCGACTACAAGCCGGAGCTTCATCGGCTGGACGGCAAGGATTGCCCCCAGGAATACCTCGCCGGCCAGCGCTTCGCGTTCATCCAGGGAACACCCAAGCTTCTCGGACCGCAGTTCAAGTTCGCCCAATATGGACAAAGCGGCGCGTGGGTGTCCGACCGCCTTCCCCACTTCAGCAAGGTCGTCGACGACGTGTGCTTCGTGAAGACGATGACCACCGACCAGTTCAACCACGGCCCGGCCGAACTCATGGTCCACACCGGCTTCGCGCGGCTCGGATTCCCGGCGATGGGCTCGTGGGTCACGTGGGGCCTGGGCACGGAGAACGCAAACCTTCCGGGCTACATGGTGCTGCTCTCCGGCGGACGACCACCGCGAGCGGGCAAGGCACTTTGGGGAACGGGTTTCCTGCCCGGCGTCTATCAGGGCGTGCAATGCCGCAGCGTTGGCAGTCCCGTGCTCAACGTGGAAAATCCCGACGGCGTCTCCCGCGATCTCCGCCGCGTCGCGCTGGATGCGTTGAAGGACCTCAACGAGAAGACGCACGCCGAGTTCGGCGATCCGGAAACGCTCACCCGCATTTCGCAATACGAAATGGCCTTCCGCATGCAGATGGCCGTGCCCGGTGTGATGGACATCTCGAAGGAGCCGGCCCACATCCACGAACTTTACGGGACGAAGCCCGGCAAGGAATCCTTCGGCAACAACTGCCTCCTCGCCCGACGCCTGGCGGAAGCCGGCGTGCGTTTCATCCAGCTCTTCCACTGGGGCTGGGATTCCCACGGCGCGGCCGGTGACGAGGCCCTGAACCAGGGATTCCAGACGCGATGCACCGAGGTCGATCAGGGCATGGCCGCGCTGGTCAGTGATCTCAAACAGCGGGGCATGTTGAAGGACACGCTCATCGTTTGGGGCGGAGAATTCGGCCGCACCTCCATGCGCGAGAACCGCGGCGGCCAGGAGATGAAGCTCATCGGCCGCGACCACAACCCGAACGCCTTCACCTTCTGGATGGCCGGCGGCGGCGTGAAGCCGGGTCTCACCTACGGCGAGACCGACCCCATCGGCTACCGCGCCGCGATCAATCCCGTCAGCCTCCACGACTTCCACGCCACTCTTCTGCACCTGATGGGCATGGATCACATGAAACTCACCTATCCGTTCCAAGGATTGAACCACCGCCTGAGCAACGTGACGAAGCACGCCGAAGTCGTGAAGGGACTGCTCGCGTGAGAGCACCAATGAAAACCCGCCTCCACCTTTTCGTCCTGGCATTCGTTTCCCTCGCCCTCCACGCGGCGGAGAACAAACCCGCGTCACGCCCAAACATCCTCTGGCTGATTGCGGAGGATTTCGGACCGCATCTCGGCTGCTACGGAGCCAAACAGGTCAGCACGCCTGTCCTGGATCGGTTGGCAGCCGAG
>JAYUUX010000359.1:0-3020 GCA_043754645.1 Verrucomicrobiales bacterium
CGTCGCACTGCCCGAAGTGCAAATATTCCATTCCGTTCTACCTGAACATTCCGCTGATCACCTGGCTCTGGCTTCGCGGCAAGTGCGCGAACTGCAAGGAACCGATCTCGCCCCGCTACTTCCTCGTCGAGCTGTTGACCGGCGCACTCTTCCTGGGCGTCTGGCTGATGCACGGGGGGCAATCGGTCTGGCTGGCGTTGGCCTACTGCATCTTCATCAGCGGCCTGCTGGTGGCGACGTTCATCGACTTCGAGCACTTCATCATCCCGGATGAGATCACCTTCGGCGGAATCGGCGTCGGCATCGTGCTGTCGTTCTTCATCCCGGGCCTGCATCAGAGCGCGGAACCGCTGGTCGCGGTGAAGCAATCCGTCATCGGAGCGGCCGTCGGCGGCGGCGTGGTCTACGCCATCCTGCGGCTTGGGAAACTTCTCTTCGGCCGTCAGAAGATCGACTTCGAGGCGGAGACGGAAGTGGTCTTCCTCGAGGACGGCATCTTGATCGGCGAGGAGAAGACGCCGTTCGAGGAACTGTTCTACCGCGACTCGGACACCATCCAACTCAAGGCGCGCCGGCTGGAACTCCCGGACCGCTGCTTCATCGATGCGGACGTCCGGCTCTCGATGAAGAAGCTCGTCATCGGCGACGAGGAGTTCGAACCCGAGCCCATCAAACGGATGGTCGCCTGGACAAACCAGCTCATCATTCCCCGCGAGGCGATGGGCTTCGGCGACGTGAAGTTCGTCGCGGCCATCGGCGCGTTTACCGGTTGGCACGGCGCGATGTTCAGCCTGTTCGCGAGCAGCGTCATCGGAGCCGTGGCCGGAGTGACGATGATCGTGATCGGAAAGCGCGAGTGGTCGGCGAAGATCCCCTACGGTCCCTACATCGCGGCCGCCGCCGCGCTCTGGGTCTATGGAGCGCAGAAGTTCGTGACTCGCTGGATGAACGGCCTCTGATCCGCGTGAGGTTACGGGCCTGATCGGGTCCAACCTTCCGGACCCCAATGCTTCAAAAATCTTTCATGTTCAGCGCCGGACTTTGGGCGGCTTCGCTCGCGCTGGCCTTCTGGTGGTCCTTCTCGCCTCTGTTCAAATCGCACCGTCCCGCCCCGAAGATCCAGACGACGGCGGCGGATGACACGGATGCGCTCCTCGAAGCGGAGGACAATCGGCTGCAATTGAACGAAACGCAGACGAAGGAGCTGTTCCGTATTCGCCTCGCGCCATTGATCGCTCCGCCGCTGACCTCGCTGGCCGATGATCAACCTGCCGAGCAACCGCCCTTCGACTTTCGGAACTGGGCCGTCCGGGAAACCAAACGGCGGGGTTTCCTGTCGTTTCTCGGGCTGATGATCAGTGGATCGGTCCTGCAATGGCTGGTCCATCGCTGGGGCAAGACGGAACCTGATGAGGTTGGCAGCGCGTCGGCAGGCTAGATCATCCGTTCTGAGCGCGATGGCGGAGGGCGTGGTCGAGGAGGACGAGAGCGGTCATCGCTTCCACCATGGGAACGGCGCGGGGCAGCACGCAGGGATCGTGGCGTCCCCTGCCCTTGAGCGTGGTGCCCTTGTGTTCGAGATCGATGGTCTCCTGCTCGTGCATGACCGTGGCCACGGGCTTGAAGGCCGTGCGGAAGTAGATGGTCTCACCATTGGAGATGCCGCCCTGGATGCCGCCGGAGCGGTTGGTGCGGGTGCGGACACGGTCGCCTTCCATGTAGAACGCGTCGTTGTGCTCGCGTCCAGTCAGCGCGATGCCGCCGAAACCGGAGCCGATTTCAAAACCCTTCGTGGCCGGCAGGCTCAACATGGCCTTGGCCAAGTCGGCTTCGAGCCGGTCGAAGACGGGTTCTCCCCAGCCCACGGGCACGCCGCGCGCGACTCCGAGGACGATGCCGCCGACGCTGTCGCCTTCGCTGCGCCGCTGTTCGATCAACTCGATCATCTTCTCGGCCACGGCCGCGTCCGGGCAGCGGACGATGTTGGCTTCCACCTCCTCGAACTTGAACGTCTCCGGATTCACTTCGGCGGTGATGTTCTGGACCTGCGTGACACAGGCGAGGACTTCGACGCCGAACTGCTGCTTGAGAATCTTCTTCGCGATCGCGCCTGCGGCCACGCGGCCGATGGTTTCGCGGGCGCTGGTGCGGCCTCCACCGCCCCAGGCGCGGATGCCGAACTTCTCCTGATAGGTGTAGTCCGCATGAGATGGCCGGAACTTCACGGCCATTTCATTGTAGGCTTCGGAACGCTGGTCCTCGTTCTTCACCCACATGGAAATGGGCGTGCCGAGCGTCTTGCCCTCGAAGGTGCCGCTGAGGATCTGGACGGTGTCGGACTCCTTGCGCGGCGTGACGATCTTGGACTGGCCGGGCCGACGGCGGTCGAGGTCGGGCTGGATGTCGGCTTCGGTCAGGTCGATGCGCGGCGGGCAGCCGTCGACGACGACGCCGACGCCTCCGCCGTGGCTTTCGCCCCAGGTGGTGATGCGGAAAAGATGTCCGAACGTATTGCCCATCGGTGTTTGCAGTCTCCGGGACCGCCCACTCCGTTTCAAGCAAAGGGACGAAAGGCTGGTTAACCACAGATGGACACAGATACACACAGATGGAGGCGGACCAGTTCGTTGCCTCCGTCAAAAGCGCCCGGTCTGGGGACCGGGCCTACAAGTCCAAGACGTCGCGCGGGAGTTGCTGTAGGCCGCGTGCCCTCACGCGGCGAAGCGGGGCCATTTCATTGACGAGCTGATAGAAGCCATCTGTGTCCATCCGTGGTTGAAGCCTTCCTTCGCCAACTTCGCAGTTCCCTCAATCAACCGCGCGGCTAGCCTGCCGATGTGAAACCAGTCCGCTTGTCCGCCCTGCTGACGATTGCCCTGAGCTTTATGGCCCACGCCGCTGAGACTTCGATGCCTCCGGGACAGTTCCTCCCGGTCCGTCAGGTTGCGTCCACAAATCTGCCGGCGCCTCGGACGGTGCGGATCTGGCTGCCGCCGGGCTACGGGGCATCTGGGACGAAC
>JAYUUX010000360.1:0-3715 GCA_043754645.1 Verrucomicrobiales bacterium
CTGCCCGGCCAGTGGGTGCTGCTTCGCGTTGCTAATGCTGGAGCACCTCCTGGCCGCGCGAGGACGCGCGGCCTACGATGGGTTGGCGCGAGCCTTCGCCCTACCAGCGGCAGGCGGATTGGATCACCTGAAGAGTCTGCGCCGAGTTGGATGACACGGACTTCAAGGCTGCCCGTGGGGTCTACTCAACCTCCACTCCGAGCACCGGAGGTGCGGAAGAAAGTCGCCCACAGCGTGAGCTGTGGGTTGAGCTCCCTGGTAGACAAAAGCTCCGGAGGAGCGACAGACGCCGATCTGCCGCTCCTCCGGAGCTCGTCCTACTTGATCGCCTACCCCGGGCTCACGCCCGGGGCTACTGTCTTCCGCTGCTCCGCAGCTGGTCTAAAGACACGTCCTAGCCTTCCTTGAAATGGAGACGGAACCGCAAACCGAGCACCGATCGAACCGAACGATATGGATCGTTGTCGCGTGCCTCTTCGTCGGGCTGGTCGTCTTTGTGTTCGTTGGCTTAGGTCGAAGTGAGCCTTCGATTCGTGGACGGACTCTGACTGACTGGATTGAGAGAATGTGGATCGAACCCGCAGGCTCTCCGGGCCATCTTGAAGCGCGACAAGCGATACTCGACATCGGAACCAATGCGATCCCGCACCTGCTCTACTGCCTTGAGGGTAAACCGACACCCAAGGAAGAGGTTGAGGAGTATTTGATGACGAAATTCTTCACAAAGACCGCCGTCTGGCTGACCGGCAAGAAGGATTACAGGCGTAGACCATCGTATGCTGTAGCCGGTTTCAAACTTCTGGGCACCAATGCGGTTCCCGCGCTTCCGCAATTAGTCGAGTTGCTTGATCGGCCTTTTGGACAGACGACGGGGCGGGATTTGGAGTTTGTTTACCCAAACACCGCATACTCGATGTCCTTTCTAGGTCGGGAAGGACAGCTACATCTTTTGGCTCGCTTTAAGGATACTGCCTTGTGGAACCGCTCCCAAAAGGCGGTCCACTGTGTTCATGCCCTTTCATCTCTGGAGAAGTTTGAGCCTGAGGTTCTAGAGGCGATTTCACTTTTGGCGGCGCGCACCAACAGGGAAACCAAAGCAGTGTCGACTATCGCGATCATGAATCTTGAAGGTAGCTTGGATCTGAAAAGGTCGCTTCTCGATTGGTGGTTCAAGAATTTGTCAGCCGTTGACGACGCGGTGATTTTGAGAATCTTCGAATCGACTCCGGAGCTGATTCCCGAATTCCGCGACCGAATTGTGGCTTTGCCTTCGGCCACGCTCCAAACCCGCTTGTTGACCCGGCCTCAGGCCGTTCCCAAGTAGATTTCCCATGCCCACCATTCCCACACCCAACACTCCCGAGCCCGAACAGGACGATGCCATCATCGGCAAGGCGTTCCGGGTTTCCCTGATGGTCATCGCCGGCGTCGCCGTGGTCGGCGGCGGATTGTATCTGGCGCTGAAGCCCAAGCCCACGAAGCCCGAGGCCAAGAAGGTCGCGGTCGAGGCGCCCAAGGCGGCGGACTTGCCCAAGGCGGAGGTTCCGACCGTCGGGTTCTCGGACATCACGGCGGCGTCGGGCATCACCTTCCGGCACAACAGCGGCGCGCGCGGCGAGAAGCTCTTGCCGGAGACGATGGGCGGCGGCGTAGCCTTCCTCGACTTCAACGCCGACGGCCGGCCGGACCTGCTGTTCGTCAATTCCACCTGGTGGCCGAACGGCGCTCCCGACGGCGCCAAGCCGACGACGCACGCGCTCTACCGCAACGACGGCGGTGGCAAGTTCACCGACGTGACGGCCGGATCGGGTTTGGACGTCGCGACCTACGGCATGGGCGTGGCCGTGGGTGATTATGACAACGACGGCTTGCCGGATGTGCTGATCACCGGTGTTGGCGGCCAGCGGCTCTTCCACAATGAAGGGCAGGGGAAGTTCCGCGACGTGACGGCGGCGGCCGGTGTCGGTGGATCGTCCAAGGACTGGAGTTCCAGCGCGGCGTTCCTCGACTACGACAACGACGGCAGGCTCGACCTGTTCGTCTGCCATTACGTGCGCTGGTCGCGCGAGATCGACTTCGAGGTCGGCTACAAGCTCACGGGCATCGGCCGCGCCTACGGTCCGCCGATGAACTTCGAGGGCGCGTTTCCGCAGCTCTTCCACAACGAAGGCGGCGGCAAGTTCCGCGACGTCTCGACCGAAGCGGGCGTGCAGGTGAAGAATACGGCCACGGGCGTGCCCTCCGCGAAGTCGCTCGGCGTCGCGCTGGTAGATCTGGATGGCGACGGCTTCATCGACATCGTGGTGGCGAACGACACGACGCCGAACCACGTCTTCCACAACCAGCGCGACGGCACCTTCAAGGAGATCGGCGGCGTGAGCGGCGTGGCCTTCGACAGCTACGGCGCGACCCGTGGCGCGATGGGCATCGATGTCGCGCGGTTCCGCAACGACGAGGCCATCGGCATCGGTATCGGGAACTTCGCCAACGAGATGAACGCGCTCTACGTCTCGCAGCCCGGCAATCCGCTTCGTTTCACCGACGAGGCCATCGTGGAAGGCATCGGTCCCGCCAGCCGACTCCTGCTGAAGTTCGGGTTCTTCTTCTTCGACTACGACCTCGACGGGCGTCTCGACGCGCTTACTTCCAACGGCCACATCGAGGACGAGATCGGCAAGGTGCAGGCGAGCCAGACCTTCGCCCAGCCGGCGCAGCTTTTCTGGAACGCCGGCCCGCACAAGACCGGTTGCTTCGTCGCGACGCCGAAGGAGAAGGCGGGCACGGATCTCTTCAAACCCATCGTCGGCCGAGGCTCGGCCTACGCGGACATCGACGGCGACGGCGATCTCGACGTGGTGCTGACGCAGGCCAACGGCGCGCCGTTGCTCCTGCGGAACGAGGCCTCGAAGACCGGCAATGGCTGGGTGCGCTTCAAGCTCGTCGGCAAAAAGGCCAACCGCGACGCCATCGGCGCGTGGGTGAAGGTGACCGCAGGCGGCGTGACGCAGTGGCGGCAAGTCATGCCGACGAAGAGCTACCAATCGGCTTCGGAGCTGCCGGTGACGTTTGGTCTAGGGGTGGCGCCGAACGTGGACGCCGTGGAAGTGATCTGGCCTGGCGGGCAGAAGCAGGCGGTGGCGGTGGCGGAGATGCGGAAGCTTGTCGTGGTGGAGCAGGCGGATCAGTAAGGCCAGCCAACCCCTTCGGCCGGTCCGGGGCAGATGGCTTTTTGGACCCGACGAAGGTCCTGGAGTTCGTCCGTTCCAGACACCCTGCGGCCCCAGATCCCGGGCGACTTCCTCGTCTTCCAACGCCAGTATTCCACGTGCCCGTCCGCGAAGGAGAAGTTGGCGCCTCGATTGTGGCGATCGGCGGGAATCTCGCCCCAGGTATCCTGCGGCTGGTTCTGGTTGAAGACGTAGGGATTGGTGGCCGGAGCCGTGCCGAAGTGGGCGTCGAAAATGCAGTCTTCGTGGACCTCCGTGAAGATGAAGATTCCGGAGGGTCCCGGGCGCTTCATCTGGTCGATGCGGGTGTAGGCGGAGATCCATGGAGTCGCCGTGCAGCCCACCGTGCCGTTCATGTTGTAGCTGCGGTTGCGGATCTGGGCGGTCTCGATTCCCGTGAGCGGGCTGCGGACCTTGGACTGGTCCATGGGGCATCGGTAGATCGCGGGGGCCGTGTTGAAGTTCCAAAGGACGCCGTTCTCGATGAA
>JAYUUX010000361.1:0-4032 GCA_043754645.1 Verrucomicrobiales bacterium
CAAAACCAGCCACCAGTGCATCCCGTTCTTGTCGTCGAGCGGGTGGACGAAGTTCATGCCGAAGATGCTGGCGAGCGCCGTGACGGGCAGGAACAGCGCGGCGAGCACGTTCAGCCGGTGGCTGGCCCGGAGTGCGTCCTGGCCGGCCTTGGCCTGCTTCTCCTCTTCGCGGGCGGTTCGGTATTGGATGCCCAGCCGCACGTCCTCGAGCAGCAGGTCGATGTTGCGTTCGGCATCGTAGGCGAGGTCGCGCATCTCGATGATGAACGGATCGCCCTTGATCGCTTCACGGGCATCCTGCACCGCGATCTGCATGTTCCGCGCGGAACGGGCCAGCGGCGTGAGCGCCTCGACGAGATCGAAGATGACCTTGATGTCGCCCGCACTCTCGAACTCCGCGGCGAGTTTGGTCTCCATTTCCGCGAAGGACTGGATGTGGCGCTTGAGCGCTCCGGGTCCGGAACCGCCACGGCTGGCCTGCCATTCGCCCGCCGGGTTCCGCCAGAAGAGCACGCCTTCGCGTTTCGAATCGTCGGCTCCCGGCGGCTGATGCAGCACCAGCAGCACATGGCCGTCTTCGGCAATGGTGCGTTGGCGGCCGTAGGTGTTTTGACCAAGACGGTTCTTGATCGCTTCGGGAAGGGTCCAGTTTGGAGGTATGATCATAAACGTTTTCTCCTGCGCGAACGTTTCACCTGTAGGCTCACCGCCTCCCGGCAACAGCACAATGTCGAAAAAAAGTCGGTTGGTGACAAACGCGTGACGATAACGCTGGCGCGGTTGCAAGGCGCCAGTTCGGGCCTCAATCTGCCGCCGCATGGAACCCTTGAACCAGGACCTGCTCGCCGAACTGGAGGCATACGAGATCGATTCGCCCGGGGTCGCGTTTCCCTTCTCCGCCCGACTCGCGCGCGACAACGGCTGGTCGGTGGAGTTCTCCCGCCGCGTGATCCGTGAATACAAACGTTTCGCCTTCCTTGCGATGGTCGCGGGCCATCCGGTGACACCATCGGACCAGGTGGATCAGGCGTGGCACCTGCACCTGACCTACACGCGTTCCTACTGGGAGGACTTCTGCGGAAAGATCCTGCCGCGCCCGCTGCATCACGAACCGACAAAGGGCGGAAGCGGAGAAGGCCGGAAGTTCGACGACTGGTATGGCAAAACACTGGAAAGCTATCGCCGCCTCTTCGGGAAAGAACCGCCCGCCGACATCTGGCCGGACGCCGCAGTCCGTTTCGGCGACGACGTCCACCACGTCCGCGTCAATCAACGCCGCCACTGGATCATCGCCAAACCCCGCCGGGCGTTGACGGCGTTGAAGCTGGTGCCGGTGGCGGGCATCGCCTTCGCACTCGTCGGGTGCACGTCGGCGGCCGCGCTGGCTTCGTTTCCATTCGATCTGAACGGGCCGGAGTTCCTGACCTTCTTCGCGGTGTTCTGCGGCGCGGTGCTGCTCGTCGCTCTGACGATCCGGCGGAGTCTGCGCAAACCTCACCGTCTTCCGGCCGGCCATAACCCCGACGGGATCGATCCCTGGAGCGCGGCTTTGTTGGCCGGAGGAAAACTACGCGCGGCCGGCGCCTTGATCGCCCTGCTCAATCGCCATGGAGCCATCGAGGTCGACGATGCCCGTGGAAGCATCAAGCGGGTCCTTGAACCGCCCGCCCATGTTCCTCCATTGGCAAAGGAACTCTGGACACTCTTGCCATGCGAGAAACCCGCTGCCTACACCACAGTCTCGGAGATGGCCTCCAACCAGTTTGTCCCGCTTGAAGGGCGGCTAACTGACGAGGGCCTGCTATTGCGGACCGCAGATTCCGCGAAAGCGCGATGGCTTCCGTTCCTACTGTTCGCCGTCGTTCCCCTACTGGGCTTTATCAAAATCTGCGTCGGCTTTGTCCGGGACAAACCAGTCGGCTTTCTTTCTCTGGGGACCATCGCGTCAGTGCTCGTGCTTTTCGCGCTGTTCGGACGATCGGTGCGCCGCTCCAATGCAGGCGACCAGCTCGTCTCGATTCTCAAGAGACGCCATGCGGATCTCGAATCCCCGACACCCAAGTTCCAGCGGGTCCACTCGGAGGTCGACTTCGCCCTGCCGATGGCCGTGGCGCTGTTCGGCTCCGGTGCGCTGGCGAATGCCGGGATGGTTTCGCTCGAAAATAGCCTACGGCGGAACGAATCCGGCTATCCCGCTGGAGCCGGCTCTCCAAGCGGTGGAGACAGCTCCGGCTGCGGAGATTCCGATGGCGGAGAAGGAGGCTGCGGTGGTGGCGGAGGATGTGGCGGCTGCGGCGGTGGTGGCGACTAGGGCGCCCTTCGAAAACAAGCTCTGACATGCCTGATCCAGGCCGCTAACGTCCGGGACCGATGCCGGACATCGTCCTCAGCACGCTCAACGCGAAGTTCATCCACGCCGCCTTCGGCCTGCGCTACCTGCTGGCCAATCTCGGCGAACTGAAGCCGCGCGCCTGCCTTCTCGAATTCGACATCAACCAGCGCCCGCTCGACATCGCCGAGCTCTTGCTGGCGCAGAACCCCCGCATCGTCGGTCTTGGCGTCTACATCTGGAACGTGGTGGAAACCACCGAGGTCGTCGCCGCGCTCAAACGCATCCGGCCCGACCTCATCGTCATCCTCGGCGGACCGGAGGTGAGCTACGAAGTGGACCAACAGGAGATTGTCCGCCTGGCCGACCATGTGATCACCGGCGAGGCGGATCTGAAGTTTGCGGAAGTGTGCCGAACCTTGTTGGGCTCCGTTGATCCGGCATCTGGAATCCGGCATCCGGCATCGCCCGTTCCGAAGATCATCCCCGCCGATCTCCCCACCTTCGACCGCCTCACACTCCCCTACGACCTCTACACCGACGACGACCTCGCACACCGCGTCGTCTATGTGGAAGCCTCGCGCGGCTGTCCGTTTACCTGCGAATTCTGCCTTTCGTCGCTCGACATCCCGGTGCGCGCCGCCGCGCTCGACCCGTTCCTCGACGCCATGCAGCGCCTGCTCGACCGCGGGCTGAAGCAGTTCAAATTCGTCGACCGCACGTTCAACCTGAACCTCGCGGTCAGCCGCCGCATCCTGGAGTTCTTCCTCGATCGCTGGACGGCCGGGCTCTTCGTCCACTTCGAAATGATTCCCGACCGGTTGCCCGAACAGCTCCGCGAGATCATCGCGAAGTTCCCGCCCGGCGCGCTCCAGTTCGAGGTCGGCATCCAGACCTTCAATCCGGAGACGGCCAAGCACATCAGCCGCCGCAACGACTTCGCGAAGCTGGCCGACAACTTCGCCTACCTGCGCGGCCACACCGGCGTCCACATCCACGCCGACCTGATCGCCGGATTGCCGGGCGAGACGCTGGAGAGCTTCGCCGCCGGGTTCGACCGCCTGATCGCGCTGCGGCCGCAGGAGATCCAGGTGGGCATCCTCAAGCGTCTCCGCGGCACGCCCATCATCCGGCACGATGGGGCGTTCCAGATGCGCTACGGCGCGGTGCCGCCCTACGAGATCCTCTGCAACCGCGACCTGGACTTCGCCACGATGCAAGCGCTGCGGCGCTTCGCAAAGTTCTGGGACCTCGTGGGCAACAGCGGAAACTTCGTGGAGACCACGCCGTTGCTGTGGGCTCCCGGAGGCCGGGCGTCCTCGCCCGGCCAGAGCACGGCGAACATCGAACACCCAACATCGAACACCGAACATCCAAGCGAAGACCTGCCCTTGCCGGGCGGGGACGCCCGGCCTACGTCACCCTTCTGGGCCCTCTGGGATCTCTCCGACTACCTCCATCGCACCCTGGGCCGGCAGCACGGCATCGCCCTGCCGCGCCTCGCCGAAGCCCTCTTCACCTTCCTCACCACCGAACGCGGGCTCGATCGCGAACTCGTCGGACGCACCGTCTGGCGCGACTGGCAACGCGCCGGCCGCTCCGAACGTCCGCCATTCCTCGCACCCTACGTTCCGGATGAAGAAGCCCGGTCCGTCCGCAAGGTGGCCTTGGGACCAAAGCGTCAGGCGCGCTTCGGCGTGAAC
>JAYUUX010000362.1:0-2147 GCA_043754645.1 Verrucomicrobiales bacterium
ATCCTTGAGGATGTGGCTGAGATCCGCGGACAGGGGTCTATGGTGGCCGCCTTTCATCTATGGGCGACGAAGGTGGATGCGAACGGGTCGGCTTTCAACCCGCCGTCTTTTTCTCGAACCGAGCCGCCAAAAGCGAGGCGAGGACGCTGATCACGAGGATGCCGATGACGACGCTCAACGAGACGTCCGAGCTGACGTGGATGTCCCAGAACAACGCGAGCATCTTGGCGCCGATGAACACGAGCACGAGGGACAGGCCGTATTTCAGGTAGCGGAAGTAGCCGATGGCCCCTGCCAGCACGAAGTAGAGCGAGCGGAGGCCGAGAATGGCGAAGACGTTCGACGTGAAAACGATGAACGGATCCTTGGTGATGCCAAAGATCGCCGGGATCGAATCCAGGGCGAAAACAAGGTCGGTAGTCTCCACGATCAACAGCACCAGGAAGAGGGGCGTGAAGAGTTTTTTGCCGTTCACGACCGACGTGAAGCGCTGTCCGTCGAACTTGTCCGTCAACGGGAGGAACTTGCGGGCCAGCCGGACGATCGGGTTCCGCTCCGGGTCGATGCTCTCGTCCTTCGCGAAAAGCATCTTCAGACCGGTGAAGAGCAGGAAGGCGCCGAACACGTAGAGGATCCAGCCGAACTGCTTAACCAGTTCAGCACCGATCCAGATCATCACTCCCCGCATCACGAGCGCCCCCAGGATTCCCCAGAAAAGAACGCGGTGCTGGTAGGCGGGCGGAACCTTGAAATATGAGAAGATGACCGCGATCACGAAGACGTTGTCCATCGAGAGCGAGAGCTCCACGATGTAGCCGGTGATGAAGACCTTGGTGTCGTCCGCGGTCCATTTGCCCGCCATGAGCGGCGCGATGAAGAACGCGAACAGCATCGCCATGGAGAACCAGAGGATGGTCCACGCGAGCGCCTCCTTGACCTTCACGACGTGCGCGCTCCGGTGGAACACGCCCAGATCAAGCGCCAGAAACACGAGGACGGCGCCAATGAAGGCGGCCCAGTGCACGGGGGAGATTTCGGTCAGCGCAAGCATGGTGCTGGTGGTCGGTAAAGGGACGTCAGGAGCCCGCCAGGTGCAAGCCCCCCGATGTCGATTGGTGCACGGTATTTTCCCGCGGGCCGCTCAGGCCTTGGCTACCTTGGCCCCGGACGGGATCTCGGACACCACGGCGGCCTCGGACAGCTTCACCGGACGCTGGCCCTTGTGCCACCACAGCACGAGCGCGCTCGCGATGTAGATCGACGAGTAGGTGCCGGTGATGATTCCGACAAGGAAGGTGAAGGCGAAGTCATTGATCACGCCGCCGCCAAACAGATACAGCGACAGGGTCGAAAGGAACACGGTGCCGGAGGTGATGACGGTGCGGCTCAACGTCTGGTTGAGCGCCTTGTTCATGACGTCGCGGAACGTGCCCGGGACTCCCAGTTTCAGGTCCTCACGGATCCGGTCGAAGATCACGATCGTGTCGTTGATCGAGAAACCGATGATCGTCAGGACCGCGGCGACCATGGGTGCGCTCAATTCACGGCCGGTGAGGAAGAACCAACCCATCGTCATGAGGACGTCGTGGAGCACGGCGACGACCGACGCGACGGCGAACGAGAATTCGTAGCGGAAAGCCACATAGACGAGGATTCCGAACAGGGCCAGGAAGACGGCCAGGAAGGCCGATTTGGCGATTTCGCTCCCCACGACGGCGCCGATCTGATCGACGCTCTTCACCGAGAAGCCGGCCGTCGGGAAGTCCTTCTGCAGGGAGGCAACGACGTTTGAGCTTGTGCCGAAGGCCGAGAAGACACGGAGAGTCTCCGAGCCGCCGACCAATTCCTTCTGGAACTGGATCGTCGGTTCCACGAGGCCGGCTCTCTTCAGAGCCTCGGCCACGCCGCCCTGGTCCTCCTTCTTCACAAATGACAACACGGTGTTGTCACCACCCGCGAAGTCCGGCCCGAGGACTTTGGTCCCCCGGTAGAACCCATACCCGATGCCGACGATGATCAGCAGCCACGACAGGGCGAAGGCCGGCTTGGCCCACTTCATGAAGTCCAGGCCCTTGGCCCGGATCAGCGACATCATGTTCAGCGTGGTGATCTTGTCGTTGTCGACAAGCCAGTCGAAGAGCAGGCGG
>JAYUUX010000363.1:0-5354 GCA_043754645.1 Verrucomicrobiales bacterium
GGTGTCCGTGAGCCAGCGGGCGAGTTCGAGGCGGCCGCTGTGGTTCTCCGGAATCGCCGCCGGCCCGTCACTGATGACGCGCAGAAAGCCGCGCGGCACCTTTTTCCCGAGCCGATCGAACTGGCCGGCCAGCCGGATCGCTTCATCGGCGGGCTTTTCAGCGTCCGCAGGAATCATCGCGCGCGGCGGGATCTTGGAGGCGGTCGCGGCCAGCGCCTGGACCTTCGCGACCAGTTCTTTCTGAGCCCGGACGCGCTGGTCCTTGGGCTGGCTGGCATCGGCGGCAAGGGATGCCACGCCGGCGGAATTGGTCTTGGCGAGATCGGCCAGCTTCACCTCGTCGCCGGACATCAGAAGCTCCAACGCGGCTTTGACCTGCTTCTCACGCTCTTTGTTTTTGGACTGCTCCTTCCAATACTTTTCATAGGCGGCGTTGCGCTCGTCGCCGTCGGCGCCGAGCCCGGCCAGACGTTCCATTTGCCGCTGCTCGCCCAGCATGTGGCGCGTCTGCACCACCTGCGTGGACGCGAAGATTCCGGCCAGCGCGTAGTAGTCGCTGGTGGGAATCGGATCGAACTTATGGTCGTGGCACCGGGCGCAGCCAAGGGTCTGCCCGAGCACGGTCCGGCCGACGGTGTCGATCAGCTCGTCCGCCACGTCCATCTTCTTCTGGCCCTCGTTGTCGCTGAGCAACACCTTGGGGCCGACGACGAGGAAACCGGCGGCGATCCTTTGCCGGTCGCGTTGCGGGATGGAGTCGAAAGGAAGCAGGTCGCCCGCGATCTGCTCGGTCAGGAACCGGTCGAACGGCATGTCCGCGTTGACCGCATCGATCACCCAGTTGCGATAACGCCACGCCTCGCGGAAGAGAAAGTTTTCATCGAGACCGTTTGAATCCGCATACCGGGCAAGGTCCATCCAGTGGCGTCCCCAGCGCTCGCCGAACTGGGGCGAGCCCAGCAGTTGATCGACGACCCGCTCATACGCATCGGGCCGCCTGTCATCCAGGAACGCGGTGACTTGGGCGGGGGTTGGCGGAAGGCCGATGAGTTGAAAGTAGATTCTCCGCAGCAGCGTGCGGCGATCCGCATCGTCCGCAGGTTTGAGGCGGGCGCCTTGGAGCTTCGCGAGGATGAACGAGTCGATCGGTGACCGCGGCCACTTGGACGACTTCGCGGCGGGCGGCTGGTAGGCGCCCAACGGACGAAAGGCCCAATGCTCGCGGCCGGCAATCGGGTCGGATGGCGGAAAGGCCAACGTCTTGTCATTCCCGGACCCCTCCCTCGGATCAGGCGCGCCCATTTTGACCCAGGCTTCCAAATGCGCCACCGCCTCCTTGGAAAGGGGTTTGCCGTCCGGCGGCATTTGCAGATCGGGATCCTTGTAGCGGACGGCCCGGATCAGCAGGCTCCTGTCCGCATTCCCCGGCACCACGGCTGGTCCCTGGTCGCCCCCGGCAACCCAGCCGGCGCGGCTGTCCAACAGCAGACTCCCCTTCTGTTTCTTTCCACTGGAGTGGCAGGAGTAGCAGTTCTCCGCCAACAACGGGCGGATGTGTTTTTCAAAGTAGGCCACACCCGCGCCGGCCGGCACATCCGCGGGACGCGCACTGGAAACGACGGCCAACCAACAGGCCAGGCCGACGCCGAATGGAAGGAGCGAACCCATGGTCAGTTGCTTTTCGCCAACCAGCCGTTGGCCTGCATCCATTCCGTCACGCGATCCATGAACCGGTCGGCTCCGCCCCCCTTGTTGACGAAGCCGTGGGCGCCCATCTGGAAGACATGCAGCTCGACCGGAACGTTTGCCTTGCGCCAACCGAGGAACGTCTTGGCCGAGCTCTCATACGCCCCGTCATCCGCCGCGACGGCGAGAAAGAGCGGCGGGGCGCCGGCGGGCACGGGCACGCCGGCGTCGCTGTTTCCGGTCGCATAGATCAGCGCCGCGAAGTTCGGACGCGACTCCGCCTTGGCCTCCATGGCGGCGCGAATCGGCCCCCCGCCGGCGGAGAAGCCGATCATGCCGATCCGGTTGGGCTGCAGCTTGAACTCCGCCGCGAGCGAGCGGATCAGCTCGACGGACCGGCGTCCGTCCATGCCGGAGAGTTCGCGGACATTCTGGCCGGCCTGCGGCCCGTTCGTGGCCGGTTCCTTTCCGTCCGCGCCGGGCCCCGTGTGGATGAGGCGATACTTCAAGACGAAGGCGTCCACTCCCGCCTCGTTGAGCTTCTTCGCAATGTCCACGCCCTCGTAGCTCATCATCAACGTTCGGTTGCCGCCTCCCGGCGCGACGATCATCGCGGTTCCCACCGGGTGTGCGGCGGGGAAATGGAGGAGGGTCGGACGCACCACATTCTTGACCTGCGGGCCCGATTTTCCCTGGGTCGTGACTTCAGGATAGTCCCACTTTTCGGAACCCGGCGCGACGCCCGGATAGAGCGGAATCTCCTGGGCCGCGCCGAACAGCGAATGCCCCGAGCCGGTCTGCGCCCATGATTCCGGGGCGACGGCAATCACCACCGCCATCATCAGAATCAAACTCCAATCGCGAATGTTCATGGCTCTCTTTGTGGGTCTGATGTTGTTTCGCCTTCTGTGCTACAGGCTGGTCGGGAAGGCGAACTTGCTTACCGCGATGCCGAGGCGCGGCTGGGCTCTCATCTTGCCGTCATGCCTTGGGTGCAGGATAGGACTCTGAACCCCGGCGACCCGCGCCCGCAACCCGATTTGTCGAGTCGCAGGCGGCGCCGAGGCGCGCGTCCGCGAGGTCTCCCATCTCTGACGCCCCATTTTTTCTTCGGCCGTTTACCAGTGAAGGAACGGCCATGCGGTGGTGTCGCAGTGGTTCCTGAACGGTCAGCTGATCAGCAGCAGCCGGGGAGGTTGGCCGGCGACCGGATCGGGAGCGCGGTGGATGCATGGCGGGACAGGGCTTCCCGGATAGTCGACGGCGATGCGCCATAGGCTCCCGTTGCCGAAGGGAAACGGCCGGGCGTGCGGCAAGGGTGCATAGTGGAGGTCGTAGAAGTTCTCGTTCAGATATTCCAGGAAGGCGTCCCCCTCGTTCCCGCCGAAGAGCCTCAGAAGCTCGGCGCGGGTTTCGGGGATGTCCACGCGCCTGATCGCTTCTTCGTTCCGCAGGCCCTCGCTGGGATTTCCGTGGTAGGTGCAAAGGTAGGTGTCGGCCGCGCCCGTCGCGCTGTCGGCGTGGAACGAGCAGACGTCCGTGCGCACCGCCCCGGGATCGTCGATGGGCGGGTAGCCGTTGACGCAGTCGAGGACGGGATCGAGGCCGTGTGCCCGGAGCAGCCGTTGGTCTTCGAGCATGAAGTCGATGGCCGCCCTTCCGGCAGGTCCCACCGGAAGCCCGATGAGCCGGGCCTCCTCGAGGGTGGTGATTCCCAAGCCGACTTCCAAGTGCGCCACCACTTCCCCGAAATCGCCCGGCAACGTTCGCGGCCAGCAAAGGGCGTTGACGCCGTCGGCGAACGGCGTGGCGACCAGTTCGTCGAAACTGGCCACTACCCGGACGCTGGGATACCCGCGAAGTGCGACAAGCGGATTCATGGTCGGTCGATGGGATGTGTCGGGATCCCCGTCACGAAATGCCCTCCACAACAATTCCGTCAAACATCATGGCCCAGCGTTTGCATGCCTTGTCTCCGCCTGCAAGGCAGACGGCCGATTGCCGACCGGCGCCGCTTGGCGGCTCGCCAACGGGGGGCCGTTCGTGCCATCCGTCAACGGTGCCTCGCATGAACCTGATCCGCGTCTTTGGCCTTTGGCTGTTGCCCGCGCTCCTGCTGGCGGGAGCCGCGCGTGCGGCCGACGAGTTGCCGACGTTCGCCGCCTGGCAGGCGGCGTGCGCCAAACTCCCGCTGAACCGCGTGCTGGGTGGACGGATGCCGCCGAAGGCGTTGCTGCCGTTGCAGACCTTCGCCGAGTTCGACCGTGTCCTTGACGCCTACTTCGCCCTCGCGACGAACGGTCCGCTGGCGAACACCACCAACTGGGTCGGCGAGGCGCCGCGGAGCGACAGGTTCCTCGACGTGCACCGGAGCTGGTTCACGCCGCCGGGAATTCCCTTCGAGCCCTTCGTCCAAAAGCTGGTGCTGCCGCCCGACGCGAAAGTATTCCTCCAAGGCGACCTGCACGGCGATGTCCACTCGCTCCTGGGCGTCCTCGACGCGTTGCAGCGGCGCAGGTGGCTCGACGGTTTCACGGTCGTGGAGCCGGGGCTGCACGTCATTTTTCTGGGCGATTACACCGACCGTGGACTCTACGGCGTCGAAGTGCTCTACACGCTGCTGCGGCTCAAGCTGGCGAATCCCGAGCGCGTGCATTTCGTGCGCGGGAACCATGAGGACGTGAGCCTGGTCGCGCGCTACGGGTTCCTCGCGGAAGGACGGGCAAAATTCGGGGCGGAGTTCAACGCCGCCAAGCTCGTGCGCGCCTACGATTTTCTTCCGGTGGCGGTCTATCTCGGATGCGGCGCGGATTTTGTGCAGCTCTGCCATGGGGGCATGGAGCCCGGCTTCTCCCCGGGCTCGCTGCTCACGGCTTCCGGGACAAACCGGTTCCAGCTCCTCGGGCAGCTGAAGCAGGCGCAGTTCCTGAGGGACAATCCCCAGTGGTTGAAGGCCGACCCCGGGGCCGCCTCGTTGGCCGGTCGCCAGTTCAACGATTTTACGCCGACTGCACCGACCAGTCCCGGCGTGATCGGCTTCATGTGGAACGATTTCACCGTCTTCAGCGACGAGGCGGCCTTCGCCCACAACCCCGACCGGGCCTTCGTCTACGGGCAGCAGGCCGTGGGGTATCTGCTGCGCGCCGCCGGCAGCGGCGACGCCAGGGTCCACGCCGTGGTCCGCGCACACCAGCATTCCGGCCTTTTGAATCCCATGATGCGCCGGCTCGTTGCCAGCCGGGGCCTGTTTCGGCATTGGCAGGAGACCAACTCCGCGATCGCCCAGATCGCGGGGCCGTCGGTGCTGGAAAAGCAGTTGGAGACCGCCGCGGGCCGCGCTTTGCCGGAGGGCTCGGTGTGGACCTTGAATGTCTCGCCGGACAGCGTTTACGGGGCCGGTTGCGGATTCAACTTCGCCACGTTCGGCATCCTCCGGTTGGGCGCGCGGTTCGGCGATTGGCGGATCGCGGTGGAGACGGTGGACGTGCCCACGCGCTGAACCCGTGTGGTCGGTCGGGCTGGTGCCGAAGGCCGGGCGACCCGCGGGGGAGACGCCCCTTGCCGGAGAGACGGGGACGCGGGAGGGTCGCGGGCGAGTTGAACGCGAGGCAGATCATCCTGGTGGCCGTATTGCTGGCGAGCGCCGTGTGCCACGCCCAGCCGGGGCC
>JAYUUX010000364.1:0-4033 GCA_043754645.1 Verrucomicrobiales bacterium
CGTGCCGAAAAGAACGAGCGGAGCCATCCGTCGGGGCACACCACCGCCGGGTTGGTGGATCTCGTCCAGGATGAGGTTGCTCCCGCCTTCGGCTGACTTGCCCCAGCGATGGTAGACCAATCCCACGACAACACCGGCGACGGGGAGGAGATACAGCAGCCACGGCTGCTGGAATCGCAGGTTGGTGACCGCATCCAGACTCCAAAGAAAGAACGCACAGGCCGATCCGACTGCCATCGCCATCGGGATCACCAGAGCCGCGCATTTCAGCGATGCGTTGGCCTGCTTCCGCCAGTTGGAGAACGGCGGCGTCACTTCAGCGACTTGATGTAGAGGATGAGCGCCTCGATCTGCGACTCGGTCACGATACCCTCGTAGCTGGGCATGCCCGTGTCGTTCTTCTCGAAGCCGCTGACCACTTTGGCGGCGGGTTCCTTGATCGATTCGCGCAGGTAGGCTTCGTCCGCCGTGACCCTGGCTCCACCGACGATCTGCCGTTGGCTGGCAAAGAGGCCCTTCCACGTCGGGCCCACCTTGCCGACGAGCGAACCGTCGTTCGAATGACACGCCACACAGCCCATCAGCTCCGAGACACGGCGGCCTTCATCGATGGTGACCGGCGTGTTCACCGCCGCGACCACCGCACGCGGCGTGAGATCGACGGTGAGTTTTGCGAAGCCTTCGTTCTCCGGATTAAACGCGGTCAGCGCCTTCGGCGTGAAATACGCGCTTTGTTCGAAGGTCGCGCCGGCCGCCGTCTTCAACGACCAGCCCAGCCGCATCTGCATCACGGGCTTCATGTCCGGCAAACCGATGAAGACACTGCGGCCGTCTTTCGACAGATAAGCGCTGCTGGCCGGCATCGGATCCTGGCCCTTCGATCCGTCGATCTTGAAGTGGGGCGAGCCGTAGTTGGCCGTGCGCACGTAGTTCCAGCGTTCCACCGAGAAGTTCTCCGGCACGGCCGAAGCCGCGTCGAGCGGCACGTCGAATCGCACGAGCAGGCCCTTGTCCATCGGCACGATCTCGCGCGGAAAGGTGTTCGGCGCACCGGTGTAGCGCAGCCGCGCGAGTCCGCTGATCTGGTTCGCGGTCGTTCCCCAGATCTGGAATCCGATGACGTAGAGCTGGCCGTCGACCGGGTTCACCGCACCCGCGAGCGGCGGGAACTCCAGCTGCCGCGTCAGGCTCATGACCGACGCCTGCATCTGCGGGGCGCGTTCGTTCAACCGCACGAGGAAGATCTCCGGGCGATAGTAGCCGAAGTGGATGAGCGCGTCGTTCAACGGCCCCATCTTGGCGTCTGTCAACCACGCCTGCCCGGCGCCCGCGGCGTTGACCGGATGCGGAATCCACGTGAGCGGATCGACGATCGGCTCGGGATATTTCTCCTTCGGCAAGATGAGCGGAATGAAGCCGTGGTAGGCGTCGCCGTTGAGCAGATGCAGCGGCGTGGTCGGCACGTAGTGACCCTGCTGGTCGCTGGCCGTGACGAGCCCCGTCTTCGGATGCACGCCCATGAACGGCCCGCGAAATCCATGGCCCAGCGTCGTCGACGAGGCCCCGTCCTGCGCGATCCGGAGAACGCTGCCGTTGTCGCGGCCGACAGTGGCGCTTTGCTGGCCGCCCTTGGCGATGACGAACGAACCATCCGGAGCCGTGCGAATACCCGAGGCGAACTCGCGTGTCTCCGCCGTCTGGGCGAAGGCGTTGGAGAACAGTTCGTGAACATCCGCCTCGCCGTTGCCGTCCGTATCCCGCAATAGCCAGACGCCGTTGCGGTCGAAGACAAACAGCTCGTCGTTCCGCACCGTGATGCCGAGCGGTTCATGCAGCCCCGAGGCGAACCTCCTCCATGTGACCTTCTGAAGGTTTTCAGAAAGGCCCGAGATCATCCACACGTCGCCGTCGAAGGTGACCGCCGCCGCCGTGCCGTTCTTGAGGAAGGCGATGTCGGCGAAGCGCACGTTGCGCTTCCAAGGCTTCGCATTCGGCAACGCGATGTTGTCGAGCACGTAGGCGTCCTTCGCCGTGGACACCTTCGCCGCGGTCGTGACCGAACCGTTCCAACGAACCGGGGGAAGTTTTGCCGTCGAGGCTGTTCGGCCCTTCAGCGTGGAAGCGGTGCTCAGGGTGATGGAGAACTCGCGGGCTTTGGCCGCTGCTGGAACGCGCACCACCGAAATTCCCGTGGCTTCGTCCGTCGTTTCCAAGACTGCGTCGCCCGAGACGAGAACGTTCAGCTTGGCCGCCGTCTTGCCGAGAACCAGGCGCAACGGCTGCGTCGCGGGGCCGATCCGCAGATGTCGACGGACGACAGGCGTGCCTTCCTGTGCGTCCGCTTCAAAACGATCCGTCACAGCGGATCCGCGCACGGTGTATTCCAGTTGCATGCCGCCATCGATCAGCCGGACGGCCTTGAAGCGGCCGAGCGCTTCGGGCAGTGGTCCGCGCCCGACTTCCTTCGGATCGGGAGTGGCCGGCCGCGGATCGGCGAATGAAAGCGTCTCGCCGGTTTGCCACGCGAGGTAAACGCCGCTCACGAGCCACGGCGTGCCGACGATCTGCGGCAGCTTCGACTGCCCTTCCGACGCCTTCACGCCCGAGACGTGATAGGAACCCTGCGCCATCGAGACGGGGCTGAGCCCTTGGCCCACCCAGATGGCCGAGACGCGAAGCAGCTCCGTGTCGAAGGCCACCCAGCAGTCGTGCCCCAGGTTCAACACCAGCGCGCGCGGCGTCAGATTGTCGGTGGGCAATCCGTCTCCCAGCTTCCGCGCATCGACCACGCTGGAGAAGAACGGGAAGTCCGCCTCGACGAATTCGCCCCATGGCGACGGCGTCGGCTTGGTTTTCTCGGCGCCGAGGACGGCCAAGCCGAAAACGAGAAAGCCTGCGGCCAACGCTGCGGGGATTGAAGAAGGTTTGGGCATGGTCGCTGGAGTTGAATCCAACACCGCCCGCCACCGGGAGCCAACACTTGTTCCTCGGCCCCGGTAGCAATGCCGATCGAGATGCTGCTTCAGCGCAACCCGGACCAGCAGATCGTTCAACGCCTGACGCGATGATGCGATGAAGGCATAGTTCGATGGTCATGGAGTCTAGGTGTGATGGAGCAAACCCGTCCAACACGGCATGAAGCAGGCCCGCGAGGGAGTCACGGGTTGAACGGCAAGGGCGACTCAACTTTTCCCGCGCCAAACGACCGGCTTCATGGTTTAGAATGGGCACAACCGAAAGGAGCGAAATTATTCCCATGACCATTGCACCGCTGATCTTCGAAGCCTTCCTCAAGTGTCCCACCAAATGCTGGCTCAGGGCCAAAGGCGAAGCCTCGCCGGGCGGCACCTACGCTGACTGGGTGCAGAAGCAGAATGAGTCCTATCGGGCAGACGCCGTTCAACGGCTCACCGTGGGCCTGCCCGTTGCGGAATACGCCGTCGGCCCTCAGGTGGAGAATCTGAAGTCCGCCCAGTTGCGTTTGGCGGTCGATGTCTTGGCATCAACGAGGATCGACGCCGAAGCCCAGCTCCCCATCGAATCCCGTCTCCACGCTGTTGAACGCGTTCCGGCAGCCGGTCGCGGAAAACCGGCACAGTTTGTTCCTGTCCGCTTCATCTTTCGGAACAAGCTCACCAAAGACGACCGTCTGCTGTTGGCCTTTGATGCCTTGGTGCTTTCCAACGGGCTTGGAAGGGAAGTGACCATCGGGAAAATCATCCACGGGGAAGACCACAAGACCCTGAAGATGAGGCTGGGGACCCTGATGGGGGAAGTCCGGAAGCAGGTTAAGAAAGTCGCCGCCCTGCTAGTCGCGGATGCCGCACCCGATCTCGTCCTGAACCGGCACTGCGCCGAGTGCGAATTCCAGGCCCGCTGCCGGAAGATCGCTGTGGAGAAGGACGACCTGAGCTTGCTCGCCAACATGAGCGCGAAGGAGCGCCAGAAACTCCGCAGCAAAGGCATCTTCACCGTCACGCAACTCTCCTACACGTTCCGACCGCGCCGCCGGCCCAAACGGCAGCGCGACAAA
>JAYUUX010000365.1:0-3845 GCA_043754645.1 Verrucomicrobiales bacterium
GGACGGCTACAGCATCACCCTTCGCCTTGGGCTCGCCAACAAACCCGGTGTGCTCGGCCTGGTCACCTCCACCATCGGGGCCGTCGGCGGTAGCATCGGTGCCATCGACATCGTCGAAGCGGGATTTGATCAACTTGTGCGCGACATCACCATCGCCGCCGGAAACGACCAGCACGCCCAGAAGATCGTGGATGCGGTCAAGAACCTGCCCGGCGTCACTTTCATGCAGATGTCCGACCGGGTTTTCCTGCTGCATATCGGCGGCAAGATCGAGGTGAAGAGCAAAATCCCCATCCAGACTCGCGCCGACCTCTCGCGCGCCTACACCCCCGGTGTCGCCCGCGTCTGCATGGCAATCCACGAGGATCCTTCGAAGGTCTTCAATCTTACGATCAAGCGGAACACCATCGCCGTCGTCACAGACGGCACCGCGGTCCTCGGCCTCGGCGACATCGGACCCGCCGCCGCGATGCCGGTGATGGAAGGCAAGGCGATGCTCTTTAAGGAATTCGCCGACATCAACGCATTCCCTATCTGCCTCGACACAAAAGACGTCGACGAGATTGTCGCCACAGTGAAGGCCATCGCGCCGGGCTTCGGTGGAATCAATCTCGAGGACATCTCGGCCCCGCGCTGCTTCGAAGTGGAGCGACGATTGCGCGAGGCGCTTGATATTCCCGTCTTCCACGACGACCAGCACGGCACCGCCGTCGTCGTCCTCGCCGCCGCCATCAACGCGCTGCGGGTCGTCGGAAAAACCCTCGCTGAAGCCAAGGTCGTCGTCTCCGGCGCCGGAGCCGCCGGGACGGCCTGCGCCAAGATGCTCGCCACGGCCGGAGTGAAGACGATCGTCGGCTGCGACGTTCATGGGGTTATTCACAAGGACCGCACCGAGCATGGAATCCAGTGGTGGATCGACGAGACGAACCCCGGCGACGAACGTGGCAAGCTGGGCGACGTCATCTCCGGAGCAGACCTCTTCCTCGGCGTTTCCGCCGGTGGGGTCCTCACCAGCGAGATGGTCCAGCGCATGGGCAAGGACCCGATCGTATTCGCCCTCGCCAACCCCACGCCTGAAATCACGCCGGAAGAAGCCGCCCCCTACGCGAAGGTCATCGCCACCGGCCGTTCGGACTATCCGAACCAGATCAACAACGTCCTCTGCTTTCCGGGAATCTTCCGGGGTGCGCTGGACTGCCGGGCCTCCACGATCAACGAGGAGATGAAGCTCGCCGCCGCCCACGCGATCGCCGCGATCATCACCGACGCCGAACTCCACGCCGACTACATCATCCCCTCGGTCTTCAACCGGCGCGTGGCTCCCGCCGTCGCCGCCGCCGTGGAAGAAGCCGCGCACCGCACGGGCGTCGCCCGCCGCGAACGATCCCATCTCAACGGTTAGGAAAACCTCCGTTCCTGCTCCATCAGGAACGTCGATGCGCGACGCCTACACCCGGAGGAAGATCTTTCGGTTGAAGAGAAACCGGCAAATCAGGACCGAGAATCCAAGCGCGAGGAGTGCCGTCGCCAAAGCTCCCAGTCCCTGATGGACATTTTCGAGCGACGAATGGATTTCCCCGCCGACAAAACCTTTGGCGATGGCCTCGAGCTTCACGACATGGACGATCAGATAGATCGTGATCGCGTTTGTCCCGATCCAGACAAATGGACGGCACCAGCCACGGCGGTTCCTGATGTCGATCACATGGTAAAACCCCGCCAGCAACAGGGCGCTCATGCCAGCCGTCAAAAGGACAAACGACGAGCTCCATATCTTTTTGATGATCGGAAACTGGAGATGCCAGAGCAGGCCCGCGCCTATCCCGGCGCAACCCCATAGGAGCAGCAGCCGAACCTTCCGCCCGGGGTCGACGGACGGGTCCCTTACCAGCAATCCTGCGAAAACCCCCAGAAGGCTCGATGCGATCGCCGGCAGGGTGCTCAGGAGACCTTCCGGATCATGGTCACCGTCCCACTTGCGGAAGGGCAGATACATCTTGTCGATCCAGTTTGTCAGGTTGTGCCCTTCGGCGAAGTCCCCTGCCCCGAAACCCGGAACGGGCACGAACGTCAACATCGCCCAGTAACCCACCAGCAAGGAGATCGTCAGCCCGACGAGCGCCCGGGTGTTCATCCAGACAAACGCCAGCCCGGCCACGCAGGAGCAGATGGCAAGCCTCTGAAGCACTCCGAGCAGCCGGACCTGCTCGATGCCGTCCGCGATTCCGTGGTAGGTCAGGACCCCGAGCAAATAGAGGATCAGGCTCCGCTTGAAGATCTTCACCGATGTCGCCGCTTTGCCGTCGATCGCGACCGCCTTGGACAGCGAGAACACCAGCGATACCCCGACAATGAACGCGAACAGCGGAAAAATGAGGTCGTAGAAATGGAATCCCGCCCACGGCGCGTGCTGGACCCGGTCATCCAGCGACGGCGTCATCGGGAACATCTTCGAAAGCGCCTGAAAAACCTCCTCCATGCCGACGATGAAAAACATGTCCGCACCCCGGAGGGCATCGATCGACATGACGCGCTGCGCGGGAACCTCGACCGCGCTGGCAAGGGTTTCGGGGGAACCTGGTATCCGCCCGGGAATTTCTGCAGGAGTCGTGGACACGCGCGGATGCTGCCGGCCCTGAAACGGGGTTCAAAGAAAAACTGCGCCGACAAATTGCGGGGGCCGCAGACGGAGCGACCGATCCCGGCGTTTCGCTGCCGAAGCAGTTTCACCGGGTCAGCGTGAGAAGGATGTCGGCATACCAGGCGCAGTTCAGCCCGAGCGATTCGTCGAGCTTCAGGTCGCGGCCTCCCATGTCCATCCGCGCGGAGTGCACGCCGAGAAGCTTCCACGGCAGTTTCGGGTCGCCAGCCGGATGCCGCATCACCACGGGCGCGCCACTCGTTCCACGGTGGGTGCGCGCGTCGGTCAGGAAGTAGCCGAGACCCTGGAAGCGCAGGCCGAACGACGAGGCGATCGCCGCCTGCCGCGCCACGGGCAAGTGGTGCACGGCGTCGTGGAACCCGAGCGGAAATCCGACCACGAGGAGGGGCGTTCCAACCTCGACCTCGTCCAGCGAACGCTGCAGATGCTTCGGTGTAAACGGCCGCAACACGACGGAGGCGGGAAGTGCGGCGCGTTCCAGTTCAACCACCGCCACATCGATCTCGCCCCCGGAATCGGCGCCCTGGCGCCACACGCTTTTGCCGTCGCGGTAGAGCAGGACCGACAGCCCCGTCGAACGGGTGAGGTTCACGGCGTCGGTGTGAAGCTCGATTTCGAGGCGGTCGGGAAAGTGTTTGCTCGGCTCGTCGACCACCACGTGCCGGCTCGTCACCAGAAAGAGCCGGTCGTCCCGCTCGAAGAAAAAGCCGCTCGCTCCCGTGAGCGGACGCTTGCCGTCGAAAGTGGAAACCCGGGCGGTGGTAAGCAGGATGGGCTCGATCATGATTGTTCCCGTTGATTTATCCCGCACCACCCTCGCCTCCGGCGCTGCTGGTGTCGACACGGCAGCGGCCGTCCGAGAACATTTCCAACCCGGACGTCGGCGACCAGGGACTGGCGGAAAAGCGGATGGCCAATCCGCCCCTTCAAAGCACGAAGATGGCGGCCCGGCGATTTTCGTCTGGCTCCACGAAGAACAGCGGACCATCTTTTCCTGCACCCATCGCGTTTCGCTTGAATCGCCCCAGCCAAACTCTCGGCCTATCCGAGCCGCGGCGCGCGAGACACCTGCGACCGCTTACCCCAGACCAAGAAACCCAATGCGTCGTCGGGCACACCAGAGCAGCGATCGTTTCAAGGACCGGACACCATGAAGATGAGCCGTCGTCCAGTGAGCGCGGGC
>JAYUUX010000366.1:0-5133 GCA_043754645.1 Verrucomicrobiales bacterium
GACGCCGGCGCACCAGACGCCTTCCGCGCCGATCTTGCAGACGAGTTGGCCGGCCATGGCCCTCATCAGTTCGGTGTCCAGTTCGCCGGGAGCGCTGACCATGTCCGGATGTGTGGTCATCGCGCGGGCGATTCTTAACCGCGCCGCCTCCAGATCGGGATCGTCGGCGGGTTTCAAACTGGCGAGACTGCCGAACATCCGCGCCATCCCGCTGACCGGCAGGGCGAAGTTCGGCGCGCTGCAACCATCGATCGCCACGTCGACCTGGCCGCAGCCTGAAAGCTTGCGGACGACCTCGAGGACCCGGCGTTGGAGTGGACCATCGGGATCCAGATAGTTCTCCGGCTTCAAGCCGAGGTGCACCTGCGCGGCGAGGAATCCAGCGTGCTTGCCCGAGCAATTGTGCTGCAGGACGGACGGCTTGCCTCCGGACCGCTGGAGCATCTGGGCTTCCGCCTCGTCGAAGGGCAGATGGGTTCCGCAAAGCAGGCAGGTGGAGGGAAGGCCCATGCGTCGGAGGATGGCGGCGACCGTTTCCGTGTGGCGCGGTTGGCCGTGGTGCGAGGCGCAGCAGACGGCGATCTCCTGATCGTCGAAGGCGAAGGCCTCGGCCGCGCCCGAGACGAGGAGCGGCATGGCTTGAAACGGTTTCGCAGCCGATCGAAGAAAAGTCCGCATCTCCGGATCGCCCAGCGACGCGATCGTTCGCCCGGTGCCGTCGACGACCGCGACGTGTCCCCGGTGGACGGACTCGACGATGCCGCCGCGCCGGACTTCGGCGAGCAGAGCAGGGGAATTGGCGGCGGCGGATGGCATCGGACGGAGACGCTAGGTGGTTCGGTTGGCGGCTGTCAGTTGGAAGAAAGCGCGGATGTCCTTCGCCGGATTCTCCGAGACCAGTTCGCGCGGGGAGTGGTTGAACCAATCCTTTGGCAGGCGATCGATGTAGGGTTCTTCGAGGAAGCGTCCGCAGATCAGGACGATCACGCCGCGGTCCGTCTCCGAGCGGATCAACCGTCCGGCGGCCTGGATCACGCGGGTCATGCCTGGATGCAGGTAGGCGTGCTCGAAGCCGCTTCCGTCGATGGCCTCGAAGTGGCGGCGCAACACCTCGCGCTCGAACGAGACCTGCGGCAGTCCGGGTGAAACCACGACGACCGTCTCGACGAGGTCGCCCGCGTAGTCGATTCCTTCGGCGAACATTCCGCCCAGCACGGCGAAGAGCACGACACCGCCGCTTGGTGGCGACTGGAGCGAGGCGAGGAGGCGGTTGCGATCGTCCTCGCTGGAGTTGGGCGTCTGCGAAATCAGGCGCCTGGTCGTCGCTTGTGGCAGCGCATCCGCCACGCGCCGGAGGAAGTCGTAGGACGGAAACAGCACGAGCTTGTTTCCGCCGTGGGCGGCATCGATCTCGGCGAGGAGCGCGGCGATGCGGGGGATCGCGCGGTCGCGGGCGGCGAAATTCGTCCGCACCGAAGGGACGATGAGCACGGTGCGGTTCTCCGGCGGAAACGGCGAGGGGATGACCACGGTGCTGAGGCGCTCGCGCTGGAGTCCCAGGTTCCGTCGCATGAAGTCGAACGGCTGCAGCGTCGCGGAAAGCAGGATGGCGGATGACACCTGTTGGAAGATCGGGCCGATCGCCGCCGCCGGGTCGACGCAGAGGATCGCGAGCCGCAAACCATCGGTCCGGCGTTCCACAATTCCCGCGAACCCCGGCGTCGTGCTGGCCAGCCGGCCGATGGCGACGAACCGCAGGAGCGCGAAGTGGAGATCGACGATCAGGTCGTCGCCGGGCGGGACCTTCTGGTCGCGTTTCCACGCCAGGTAGTCGATGAAACGGGGCTCCCACTCGCGCCAGATGGCGTTGGCTTCATCATGGGGTGGCGGCAGCTCCGCCGCCTGGTTCGTCGCGGCGGGCAGGATGCTTCCGGAGATCCGCAGCAGTTCGAGCAGCCGTTCGAAGAGCGGCCCAAGATCGGGGGCGGGCGCGGAAGGCGATGTCAGGGCCGACGTGAAATCGAGCTGGGGTTCGCGGCGTTTGTTCCGCGCGGAGCGACGCGACGTCAGACCGCTGGCCGAAGCGATCTCGCGTGCTTTGGACATGGCCGCGCGGACTGTGGCTTCGAGCAGTTCCGGCGAGAAGATCGCGCGGGCGCGGTCCGGGAGATTGTGGGCCTCGTCGACGACGATGATGGCGCGGGCCAGTCCCTCGTCGCGGAGGTGGGTGAGCGCGACGGCCGGATCGAAGACGTAGTTGTAGTCGGCCACGACGACATCCGCCCTGCGCGCCAGTTCGAGTTGCACTTCGAACGGGCAAACGAGTTCCGCCTTGGCCTCGTCGAAGACTTCTTCCGGCAGATGCTGCGACTGCTGCGCCAGCAAGCGGTCCAGCAGGGCGCTGCGCTCCATCTTCTTGGGGTAGTCCTTTGCGTAGCGGCAGAAGTCTTCATGGCAAAGGACGCGGTCATTGGCGCACATCCGTTCCTTGGACCGGAGCTGGGCCACGCGGAACCGGCCGTCGCGGTTCATCGCGGACAACGCCTTCACCGCGATCTGTTGCTGCAGGTTCTTTGACGTGAGGAACACGACCTGTCGTCCGGTTTTCAGGCCGTGCTGCACTGCCGCATGGAGCGCTGCCGCCGTCTTGCCCGATCCCGTTGGTGCTTCGGCTAGAAGGTGGCCCCCGGTTTCAAGCGCGTCGCGGATGGCCTCGATGAGCATGGTCTGGCCGGGTCGCGGCGCGGCGTGGGGAAACGGGAGACGCTCGGCGAAAGCCGCCTTGGCCCGGCGGGCGGATTCATTGCGCTCCAGTTCATCGAGGACCGATTCGAGGGCCTTCCCGATGAACGATTCCTCCGATGGCGAGCCCCGCAGCACTTCGATGGCGTGCTCGCGGTCGTCGGACGGATCGACGTAGACGAGGCGGCCGCCGCGGATGGTTTCGCCGCCGAGCTGGGAAAGCTCGCAGTAGATCAGGAGTTGGCGTCGGTGCCGTTCGATGCCGGCGAACGAGCGGGCCGTCTCGCGGGCTATGCTGGAGGTCTTGAACTCCTCGACGATCCAGCCGCCGTCGGCGTGCGGCAGGAGGCCGTCGATCCTTCCCTGCACGGTCACGGTCCAGCCGCGGATCGAGAATTCCCCCCGCACGAACACTTCACGTCGATAGCCCGGAACCGATTCAAGCCGTGCGGCGAGGACGCGTTCGTGGAGTTCCGTGCCGGCGGCGTAGGAGCTCCAGCCCTCTCGGTCGGCGCCGATGCGGCTGAATCCCTTCTCCTCCGCGAGGTCGCGGACGGAGAGGCTCAGCGTGCGGGCGATGGGATCGAGGACGACGGACATCTTTCGGCCGGGACCGTTCCGCCATTCGATGCCGCAGGGAAGCTCTTTGACGAACGACGCGGCCGTGGTTCGATCCGCGCGTGGCCGACACCAACCAACCAGGAACGAGTTCCAAGTTCGCGCCGCCGCCGTCCAAGCTGAAGGCGCTTCAGAAGCACGTCGCCGATCTGCACGCGTGCGCGCGTTGCCCCAAGATGGAATCGAAGCCCGTGAGCGGCGCGGCGGTTTTCAGCCGGGTGATGCTGGTCGGCCAGGCGCCTGGCGACAAGGAGCCCAAGCTCGGGCGGCCCTTCGCGTGGACCGCGGGCAAGACGATGTTCCGATGGTTCGAGGAGAATTGCGGCCGGAACGAAGCGCAGTTCCGCTCGTCCATCTACATGGCCGCCGTGTGCCGCTGTTTCCCCGGCAAGAAGGCCACTGGCGGAGATCGTGTGCCGGCGCCCGGGGAGATCCTGAACTGCTCCGCCTGGCTTCACGCGGAACTGAAGATACTCCAGCCCATGCTGGTCATTCCGGTCGGCAAGCTGGCGATGACGCAGTTCGGTTTTGAGGGAAAGCTCGACGAACTCATCGGCCGCAGCTTCCGCAAGGAACTGGCCGGCGTGTCCTTCGACGTCGTTCCGCTGCCGCATCCCAGCGGCGCATCGCCGTGGCACAGGATGGAACCGGGAAAGACGCTGGTGAAACGGGCGCTGAAGCTGATCGCGGAACATCCGGCGTGGAACGGGACGGATAGCGGATGCCAGATGCCGGATGCCGGATAGCGGAATCGCGGTGCCCTGGGATCTGGAATCAGGCATCAGGCATCAGGCATCGGTTCATCCTTTTCCCCAGCATTGCGCCGTCCGCGCTCTTCGCTACGCTCCGCCGCTCAATTGCAATCGTTGTGACCACTCAGGAAGAAATCAAACGCCGCCGGACGTTCGCCATCATCTCGCACCCGGACGCGGGCAAGACGACGCTGAAGAAGCTGCTGCTCTACGGCGGCGCCGTGCAGCTCGCCGGCTCCGTCACCGCGCGCAAGAACCAGCGCGCCACCACCTCCGACTGGATGGAGCTGGAGAAGAAGCGCGGCATCTCGATCAGCTCGACCGTACTGCAGTTCGACTACGACGGCTACCGTCTCAACCTGCTCGACACGCCGGGTCACAAAGACTTCTCCGAAGACACCTACCGCGTTCTCACCGCCGTCGATGCCGCCATCATGGTCATCGACGCCGGCAAAGGCATCGAGGCGCAGACGCGCAAGCTGTTCGAAGTCTGCCGCCGCCGTGGCGTGCCCATCTTCACCTTCATGAACAAGCTCGACCGCCCCGCGCGACCGCCGCTGGAGCTGCTCGACGAGCTGGAGACCGTGCTGGGCATCGGCGCGTGCGCGATGAACTGGCCGCTCGGCCTCGGCAGCCGATTTACCGGCGTGTACGACCGCACGGATTCGACGGTGCATTTGTTTCAGCGCACCGCGCGCGGCGCATTTCGCGCGCCGGAGCATGTGGGCGGGCTGAAGGATGATTTTGTGAAGGAGCATGTCGAAGAAGATTCGCTCAAAGACGCGGTTGAAGAACTGGCGATGCTCGACGGCGCGGGTCATGCGTTTGATCAGGCCGTCGTCGAGCGCGGCGAGCTGACGCCGGTCTTCTTCGGCAGCGCGAGCAACAACTTCGGCGTCCAGCTCCTGCTCGACGGCTTCCTCGAACTCGCCCCGCCGCCCGAAGCACGCATGGCCGACGACGGCCGCATCATTGAGCCCACGAACGAAAGCTTCTCCGGCTTCGTCTTCAAAATCCAGGC
>JAYUUX010000367.1:0-3746 GCA_043754645.1 Verrucomicrobiales bacterium
CCCCACGGGCGATGTTCACCTGACGTTTTTCAAGAAATACACCCGGTTTGAAAATGCGGCCAAGATCAATGCGGAAGACCTCCCGCCGGATGCGTAAGCAGGCCCGGCCAAACCGTGCGGCTTGGTTGACGATGGCCGCGCTGTGCGCCGCGATCGCCCAAGCCGGTGCCCAGAGCGAGATCGCCCCCAAGATTGCCAAGATCGACGTCCGGCACGTCGGTCCTCCGGCTGTCAGCGATTCGCTGGTGCGCGCCAACATCCGTCTGAAGGAAGGCGACGACTACCGCCGGCCGAGCGTCGACGACGACATTCGCCAGCTCTACGCCACGGGCTACTTCTACAACATCCGGGTCGGCGAGGAGATCGCGCCCGAAGGCATGAGGCTGACCTACGTCGTCCAGGGCAACCCGACGATTTCCACGGTCACGTTCGCCGGGAACAAAAAATACAGCGACAGCAAGATCCGGAAGAAGGTCACCTCCAAGACCGGCGAGCCGTTGAGCGAACGCAAGCTCTTCGCGGACGCGCTCGAGATCCAGAAGCTCTACCAGAAGGCGGGTTACCTGAAGACCACGGTCAAACCGGTCTCCAGCATCGACGAGAATTCCGGCCGCGGATCGGTCGTCTTCGAAATCACCGAAGCGCCGAAGGTGAAGGTCAAGGACGTCATCTTCGAAGGCGCGAGCGCCTTCAGCCAACGCAAGCTCCGCAAGGAGATGAAGACGCGGCGCTGGTGGATGTTCTCCTGGCTCACCGGCACCGGGGTGTTGAAGGACGAGCAGTTCGAGGACGACAAGGAAAAGCTGGTCGAATTCTACCAGAACGAGGGCTACGTCGATTTCCGGATCAAGGACATCAAGATCGACCGTCCCAACGACAAGTCGATGGTCCTGCGGATCGCTGTCGACGAAGGCCGGCAATACAAGGTAGGCAGCGTGACCTTCACGGGGCACAAGCTTTTCACGACCGAGCAGCTGTCGTCCGTCCAGTATCTGAACGAGAAGAAAAAGCGGTCGAAGATGATGTCCGGCGACACGTTCACCGCCGAAGGGCTTTCCAAGACGGTCGAAGCGATCAAGGACGCCTACGGGGCCCGCGGCCACATCGACGCGTCGATCACCCCGATCAAACGGGCCAATATCCAGACGGGCACGATCGACATCGAGTATGTCGTCCGCGAAGCCGAGAAGATCCTGATCGAAAAGATCGAGATCAAGGGCAACACGAAGACCAAGGACAAGGTCATCCGCCGCGAGTTGGCCGTGTCGCCGGGCGAGGTCTACGACGCTGTCCGCGTCAAGATCAGCAAGAGCCGGCTGGACGGTCTGCAATACTTCGAGGGCGAAGTGAAAACCCGCGACGAGGAGACGGATGTCCCGAACCGTCGCAACCTCGTCATCGGGCTCGAAGAGAAGAACACCGGCAATTTCACCATCGGCGCCGGCTTCAGCTCGGTCGACTCGATCGTCGGTTTCGTCGAGGTATCTCAGGGCAATTTCGATCTCTTCCATCCACCGACGTTTACGGGCGGAGGCCAGAAGGCGCGGTTGCGGGCATCGGTCGGAACTCTCCGGCAGGACTATCAATTGTCGTTCATCGAGCCGTGGCTCTTCGGCAAGAAGCTCAGCCTCGGCGTCGACCTGTTCCATCGCGACCTGCAGTTCCTCTCCGATCTCTACGATGAGCGGCGCACCGGCGGCACGGTGAGCTTGTCGCGCACGCTATGGAACGATTTCTGGATCGGTCGATTGTCCTACACGCTCGAAAACATCGAGCTGCGGATGGACCAGAACAACCCGGGAATCTCGCAGGAGATCAAGAACGAGGCCGGCGCCCGGCTCGTGTCGCGGGTGGGGGCGTCGATCGCCTACGACACCCGGGGCGGCGGCTTGTTGCCGAACAGCGGCCAAAGGTCCGAGCTGCTCTACGAAGTGGCCGGCGGTCCGTTCGGCGGCGACTCGGACTTCTACAAGATCGAGTTGAAGACGGCGTGGTATTTCAAGGGTCTCGCCGAAGGGCATGTCCTTGAAGCGGTGGCCAAGGTCGGTGTCGTGGATTCGTATGGGGAATCGACCCGCGTCCCGCTGTTCGACCGTTTCTACCTCGGCGGCCTCTACTCGCTCCGCGGTTTCAAATTCCGCCAGGTCGGTCCCAAGGACGTGCTCAACGAGCCGATCGGCGGCGGCAGCTACTACTTTGGCTCGTTGGAATACAGCATTCCGATCATTGAACGATTCCGGTTCGCGATGTTCTATGACGTTGGAAACGTCTACCCTGATCCGTATACGTTCCGGCTCAATGAATGGAACGACAACGTCGGCATCGGTCTCCGGCTCAACCTGCCGATCGGTCCCTTGCGTCTGGACTACGGCATCCCCATCCATAACGATTCCGCTCCCGACGGTTCAGGCCGGTTCCAGTTCGGCGTCGGTTACACCCGCGAATTCTAACAAAGAAACAGTCCGATGAAACAGTCGCTCAAAAAGTTCTTCCTCGCCGCGGCCATTTCCGCCGCCGCCCTCACCGTCTCGGCCGAACAGAAAGTCGGCACCGTCGATCTCCGCAAGCTGTTCGATGGCTACTTCAAGACCCGGCAGGCCGATGCCGCCTTGAAGGAAGAAGCCGGCGAAATCGACAAGCAGCGCAAGGAAATGATCGAATCGCTCAAGAAGGGCGAGGACGACTACAAGAAGTTGCTCGAGAAGGCCAACGACCAGGCGGTCTCTCCCGAGGAACGCGAGAAGGGCAAGGGTCAGGCCGAGAAAAAACTGCTCGAACTGCGCGAAACCCAGGCCGCCATAGAACAGTTTCTGAAAACCAACCGGGAACGCCTCGGCGACAAGAACAAACGCCTGCGCGACAGGATTCTAGGCGAGATAAACGAGGTCGTTTCCGCCAAGGCCAAGGCAGGTTCATACACCCACATTTTTGATACGGCGGCGGAAACCGCGAACACCACCAAGGTCCTGGTGTTTACCGCTGGCGAAGGCGACCTGACCGACGCTGTCCTGACCCAGCTCAACTCCGCCGCACCTGCCGGATGGGACAAGGACCTGGCCAAGCCCGCCGCCGACGCAAAACCCGTCGCCCCTTTGCCGTCCACCGACAAGGACGGAAAGAAATAGCCGATTCCACAAAACCAAGACGGCGGTGGAATCATCCACCGCCGTTTTCGTTTTCAGACTTGGATCGGGTTTCCCTGCTACGCGTAGGTGTCGAGTCGGCGAAGCTCCGGTGCGGCGGAGTCCTCCAGCATCCGGATCATAGCCGCACCCTCCTGCTTTATTTGATCCTGTGCCTTTTTAAGCATGGCCACGGCGACCGGGGTTTGCTCCGGTGATGCGCGCTCCAGATCTGAAAGGATCGGGGTGGTGTTAAGGCCTGAAATGTTCACGGGAGGTTGAGCGGTCGTTCGTCCGGATTCTTTAGCCGTAACCTACGCCTCGCCTACCGGGTTGTAGTGAACGAAAAGCTTTACACCCCCGCACTGGGCAACTTACTTTCGCCGGTCTAACGAAACAATTGTATGGAATCTAAGGCCAAGACGATCGAAGGCTTCCGGCTGCACGAGAAGGACACGGGCTCCTCCGATGTGCAGATCGCCATTCTCAGCGAGCGAATCAACCATTTGACCGAGCATCTGCAGAAATTTGCCAAGGACAAAAGTTCCCGGCGCGGATTGCTGTTGATGGTCGCCCAGCGGCGCAAGCTGCTTGATTACCTGCACCGCACGGACGCTCCGCGGT
>JAYUUX010000368.1:0-3756 GCA_043754645.1 Verrucomicrobiales bacterium
ACAAGATCCCAGCGCGACCAACTCACCGGCTGGGTCAACTCCGCCCTCGAAGTCGCGGCCAACGCCCGGGCCATCTGTTCCACGACACCCTGCCAGACCCGGGGATGCTTCAGAACTTCCGCGAAGGAAGTGAACCGTTCGAGATCGAGGTCCCCCTTCTGCTTCTCCGTCGAATGGCAGCCGAGGCAATACTCCTTGAGCAAAGGCCGGACGGTCCTCTCGAACGCCCTGCTGTCCGCCGCAGCACCGGACCCGGACACCAGACCGAGAAACACGAAAGCCGCGCTCAACAGGCATGGGCGGCAACGGGCACGGATTAATTCAAGGAAGGCGAAGCGCTTCATCGGCACAGGTGGTTGCAGGCGAACCTATCCTTCGTTTCGCGGACAAGACGAGTCGGAATCGGGGTGGACCCGGGATTTGTTCGGCCACGTTTCCGGTCAACGAGCGGAGCGCCACCGCGGGGCGGATCATCAGGGCCGCACGACCTCGAACTTCGCCGTCACCCGACCGGACCAAGGCGTCGATACGGGCGGGCCATCCGTCTGGCGTTGCTTGGGATTCCAGGCGCGGGCGGTGATCACGCAGTTCGAACGAAGTGCGATTGGTTCCACGTAGGCGAGGGCGTTCGAGGAAACGGCTCCCTGCGAAAGGCGGGGATCGGAACCGTCGAGCGTGTAGTAGACGGTGGCGTTGGTGGAGTTCGTCGGCAAAGAGAGCGTGAGGAGGAAACCCGGAGCCACGCGGCCGCCTTCGCGGTTGAATCGCGGCGGTTGGGTGAGCTGGCCGTCGATGAAGTCCACGCGGTTGGACAGCCACTTCTTCATGAGGCTGATCTCGCCCTGATACGAGCCGCCGCGAGGCTGCATATCCCAGCGCTTGTATTGGCGCGGCTGCGCTTCTTTCAGCTCGGCGCAGAGCCGGTCGACGAGTCCGTGGAGGTTGGTCGTGGAGAAGTGGGATTGCCGCAGTTCCTGCCAGCGATCCACCCAGCGCTGCCAGAAGTCCGGATCGGAGAACAACCGCGGCCACCAAGCGCCGCTGAAGAACGGACCGGTGTTCCAATAGCGGGGATTTTCGTCGCGACCGTCGGTGGATCCGAGGGCTCGGTCGAAGTCCCAATGCGGACCGAACGTGATCTTGCCGTTGCGCGGCTTGTAGAAGTGCGTGCTCAGCAACATGGCGTCCACGTTGCCGCTGAGAACTTCGAGCACGTGGAAGTCGATCGCGGCCTCGACGTCCAGGAAAGCCGGGTAGCCTTTCCGGGGATCCCTCCAGTTCGGACCGTGGAGCGCACTGTCGAAGTCGTCGAAGAAGGACCGGAGATACTTCATCTGAGGCGCCCGCTGCGGGAGGGTCATCAACCCCTCCTTGGGTTCCACAAAAACCATGCCGACGCCCGCCACGTTCAATCCCTCCTCGCCCGGCCCGAGACGGTCGAACTTGAGGAGGTAGCCGCCGGTGATGTCGGGCGGTTTCAGATCGTCCGCGCCGGCCTTGTCGATGGCGACGCGGTGTTTGGCGATCTTGATCTTTTCCTGGAGGACGTAGACGCCGTGGTAGTGGACGTCGCGCACGGCTCCCGCGCTGCGGACCAGGAACACTTCCACGAAGCGCGTGCGCGGCGAGTAGCGCCCCATGTCGCGGCTGAGCTGGTGGACGAACGGATTGTGGATCATCACCGGGTCGAACCAGTTCGGCGCATAAAGGGTCCAATCCGATTCGGCCGGGAGGCCAAGAAGGGGGACGCTTATCTCCTCGTTGAACTCATCGAGGAACGAAACAGCGAAACTCTGCTGCGGCATGCTGGCCGATGTCGAACCCCGCACCCGCAAACCGGCCCGCGCGGCCAGGGTCGGCGCGTTCGTCAACGAAGTCCGGCCGCCGACCGGTTCGTGCAGCGACAGATGGACGAAGGAACGTTGCGCCGAAACCAAGGTGTCCTTTCCGAAGGTTTCCATCACGAGGACAGGCAACGACGACGAGAACCCGACGGCGTTGGTGGAGACGTGGAGATAGGCTTCACCGCGCGGCGGACCGGGAAGCAGCCCGTCCTGATAGGCCCGAGCACGGACGATCACGCTGTTCGTGACCGCCAACGGGCCCAAGTAAACCGGCGAACGGGAATGCGGCAACGTGCCGTCAAGCGTGTAGCGGATGACCACGTTCGTCGCACCGCCGTAAAGCTCCACCGTGAGCGGATCGACAAAGTTGCCACCGGGTTTGGAGAAGCCAACTTCGGACGCGAAGCCCGGCCCGCTTGAGGAATTGTGCCGGCCCGGCGTGGGACGGAGCATCGGACCGACCAGCGCCGGTTCGCCTCGGACACGTCCGATCGCGACACCCTCGTTCGGGAGCGGTTGTGATGGACGAAGTGCTGAAACAAGGTTCGTCCGGCGGCCGAAGAGAGCGAGATACCCCCACCGCGATTCCAGACGGAAGTTGGCGTGAAGCGGCGTGAGGTTGTTGGTCCGGTTCTTTCCGGAAACGAACACCAGCAGGTCCTTGTCTGGCGAAATCTCCACGTTGGGGAAACGCCACTTTGTCGGGTTCTCCGGGGAATCGGTGAGGAACCATCCAGCAAGGGAAAGCTTCGACTGGCCGCCGTTGTGGATCTCGATCCAGCCGGGGCGATCTCCGTCCTCGTCCTTGAGCCCGCGCGGGTTCACGGCGAGGACTTCGGAGATGAACGCCGACGTAAAGATCTCGGCCGCACTGACAGATCGCAGGCCACCCGGGATCAAGCCTGCGAGGGCCAGCAAGAGAAGCCATCGGCCGAAACCGCCCCGAAAAAACCACGGCACCAAACAGGCGGCTTCGAGGACGACAGACCGAAGACCGATGCCCCGCCTTGAGCCCGACGGGCTGGAGATGGAACAAGGGTTCTTCATGGCTGGGCCGGAGCGAATCCGACAAGTGCCGGCGCTTCAAACAAGTTCGGACGTTCCACAATTCCGGGCTGCGCACTGTCGTCGTGTCGGGACAACCGGGTTCAACGCTTCTTCCTCCGGCTTTCCGGACCAACCTGTTCATGGAGGAGGTTGGGGCGGCCACCACGCTTCTCGAGCGTAAACGCGTCATACGGCCGGTTGGCGGCGGTGCGCGCGGTATAGCGCAGTTGGTCGCCGTCGACGGTGACGATCTGGTAGAGCTGGAGATCCTCGCCGACCCTGGCGGCAAACGAGGCGTTGGACGCGGAATACATCTTCGGCCCGCTCACGCTGACCACGTAAACGGTGCCTATGGCGGGATCGTAGGCCTGATTGTAGCCGGACGGGACATTGGTCACGCCCACGGCCACCGGCCTGCCCGACATGTCACCGGTCCGGGCATAGGTGTGGTCGTGGCCCGAAAGCACGAGATCCACCTTGTATTCATCGAAGACCGGTTTCCACAGGGCGCGGAGAGCCGGGTTGTCGCGATTCTTGGCCGGGGAAAACATCGGGTGATGGAACGTGACGATCGTCCATGCGTTCGGATTGTCCGAGAGCACGGAACGGAGCCACGGCACCTGCTCGGCTTGGAGGCGGTTCGAGTCGAGGGAAATGATCCGCGCACCCTGGTAGTCGATGTAGAAGCAGGTCTCTTCCAAGCCGGCAGGAGCGCCCTGCCCCTGCGGCAGGGTGAAGTGCGACCGCCAATGGCGCGAAAGCGTCCGGACGCCCGGTATGCGCGGCCGATCCTCCAGCGGTTTCTTGTCGGGCTGGTTTCCAAGCATCTCATCCTCGTTCCAACCGGTGAGCGCCGTGAAGGCCG
>JAYUUX010000369.1:0-3603 GCA_043754645.1 Verrucomicrobiales bacterium
AGTCGTCGATGTCGGTGGCGCGGTAGGTGTGCATGGCGCAGTGGATGACGACGGCGGGCGTGCCGGCCTTGTGCGCGGCGAGGATCTTCCGGATGTAGATCGGGTCCGTGGTGTCGGCGAAGCACTCGTTGTGGATGACCACGTCGTAGCCCTTGGCCCAGTTCGGGTCGTCGTAGAGCGGGATCTGCGCACGGGTGCCGTTGCCGCCTTCGTTGACGACGCGCCAGAGAACCTGCGCGTGGCTGGAGACTGCGTTGGTCAACTGCGCGGACTGGAACGGGTAATTGTGGCAGCAGCCGCCGGTGATCAGGAGCGCACGGATGGGTTTGCTGGAAGCGGTCTGATGGCCGGAGACGCATCCGGCAAGGAAGACGCCCACGGCGAGGACGGCGGTGAAGTGGAGAAAGCGACGGAGGATCATGCGCGAAGCTTCTGCGGGCGGCGGAAGCTGGTCAATGACGCGGGCTGGCCAAAGAAAACGGCGTCCCGGAAACCCGGGACGCCGTCCACGATCTGATTGATCAAGGTCTACTTCGCCTTGTTCACCGGGCTGGTCGGCGATTCGACCTGCGGGGCGGCGGGCTTGGTCGCGACGGGACGCGGGGGCGATCCTTTCTTGGCGTCGAGGTTGGAGTAGGCCTCCTCGTCGCTGACGGGCGCGGAGTTGATGCCGCTCTTGGGAACGTCGAGCTTCGAGAGCCAGACGAGCGCGTTGAGCATGAGGCGCCGCTGCTGGTCGTTCTGCCAGTTGAGGTGGAAGTGGCCGCCGGTGAAGCCGAAGCCGCGTCCGCCATCAGGACGTTCCACGGCCCACATCATCGTCTCGGGACGGCCCTTGTCGGCCTGGATGTGGGGATAGGGGCCCGCCGGATGAACGTAGGGGCCGTTGCGCGTGGCGTCGGAGGGTTTCGAGACGAGGATGTCGGTCACGCCCTGTTTGACGTCGCGGAAGCGCATGTTGAAATACCATTCGTCCTTCGTCTTGAACGGCTTCACCCCGCGCGTGATCGGGTGGGCGGGGAATGCGGTGTAGTCGGCGTCCCAGATGGGGTTGCAGGAGAACTGGTTCTCGTAATAGCCGCCGACCCAGTCCTTCCATTCGACGCCGCCCTTGTTGGTCACGACCTCGACGGCGTAATGGGCGAGGCCGAGGCTGACGCCCTTCTTCATGAGCGCGCCCAGCACTTCGAGGCGGTTGCCTTGAACGCCGGGATGTCCGCCGCCGCCGTCGGAGTAGATGAAGACGGCGTCCGCGCCTTCGAAGACCGAGTTGTCGTCCACCTTCTTGCCATCGACCATCTTCACCGGCCAACCGTTGGTAATGAGGACGGTCTTGAGCCCGGCGATGCCCTCGAGCCGCTTCTGGAGCAGCAGGCTGCCGGCGCGGAACTCGTGCATGAGAGGCGGATGGCTGACGGGCCCTGCGATCATGACGAGCTTGCGGTCGGCCGCCTGGACGGCGGCGAGGCCGAGGACGAACGCTGTGGCGAGGAGAAGGTGGAGTTTCATGGGTGGCCTTTGAGCAGTTTACTTGGCGCGCTTGTAGACCGTGAGGATGCGCTTGGAGTCTTCCGCGGCGGAGAACTCGGTGGGGCGGGAAACGGGGCTGTAGCAGACCTTCATCGTGTCGCCGTTCATCTCGAAGATCGCGTAGAAGAGCTTGAGGTCGCCCTCGTCCATGACGACTTCCATGTTTTTGCCGGAGATCTTGAGCGCGCCCTTCATGGTCTGGTCGGGGGTTTCGACTTCGAAACGGTCGCCCTTGATCGCGAGCTTGATGGCGGAGGGATCGTCGGAGACGCGGCCGTTGGCGGTGATCTCGGAGGCGACCCATTTGCCCTGCATCTGGTCGAAGGCACTGGCAACGGAGGCGGTGCCGAGCTCGCGGATACGGATGTTGCGGAACTGGACGGTCATGGGCGGGCCGGTGTGGATCTGGAGCGCGAGCGTGCCTGTCTTGGCGGCCTTCTCGGCGTGTTCATCGATGACGACGGAGGTGACGCGGCCGTTGATGATGTGGGTGAGTTGGTTGCCACGGGCCTGGATGACGTAGTCGTTCCAGTCCTCGTGCTTGATGTTGGCCTGGAGGTCCTCGGTCTTGCCGACCGACCCGACGACTTCGATCTTCACCTTGTTGGCGTCGGCCGGATCGGCCTTGAGGATCGTGACCTGTCCGCGCTGGGCGAGGATGCCGCGGCCGCGCTCCTCATAGTTGATGCCGGAGTAGGTCTTACCGGCCTCGAAGTCGGCCTGATAACCGCCGACGATGGGGCCCTGCTTGCCCTGCTGGAGGACCTTGGACCGGTATTGCACGCCGGAGTTGCCGTTGACGATCTTGTAGCTGAAGCGCAGCTCGAAGTCGCCGAACTGGGCGTTGGTGTAGACCAGGAAGGTGTTGTGCTCGAGCTTCGGGTCGGCCTTGGTCACGCCCTTGATCGTGTCACCGTCGACGGACCAGAGATCCGGGTTGCCGGTCCAACCGGCGAGGTCCTTGCCGTTGAACAGCGGCTTGAAGCCGACTTCGGCGGCGTGGGCGGCGGTGCCGATGACGAGACTGGCGACGAGAGCGAGGCGGAGAGTGGATTTCATGGTCGGGAAATGGATGGTTGGTTCGGCGGAAGGAAAGACGATTGGTGGGCTGGATTGTTCAACGGGACTGGCGGGGCAAGAAACGCCGCCCGGCGGCGAACCACCGGGCGGCTCCGAGGAAAGGGACTACTTGAGGGCCTTCTTCAGGAACTTGAGGCCTTTGACGGCGATCTCGTTGCGGGTGGGTTCCATCTTGCGCCAGATGGCGGCGGCGCGGGCGATGACCTTCACGTCGGTGGTGAAGCTTTCGATGACGACGTCGCCCTTGTATTTGATCTTCTTCAGCGCCTTGGCGATGGGCTTCCAGTCGATGTGGTCGTTGCCGGGCGTGCCGCGGTCGCTTCCGCAGGCGTGGAAGTGGGCGAGGTGTTTGCCGGCCTTGATGATGGCGGCGGCCTGGTCCTTCTCCTCGATGTTCATGTGGAACGTGTCGAGGTGGAGCTTCAGCGCGGGGCTACCGACGGCCTTGATGAGCTTGAGGCCCTGGTCGCAGGTGTTGAGGAAGTCGGTCTCGAAGCGGTTGAGCGGTTCGACGGCGATCTGCACGCCGCGCTTCTCGGCGTAGGCGGAGAGATCCTTCAGGTTCTTCACCACGAGCGCCCACTCGACTTTCTGCGCCGAGGCTTCAACGGCATCGGCCTTGCCCACGACGCTGTAGACGGGGCCGATCAAGGTCGGGCAGCCGAGCACGACCATCTGGTCGATCAACGCCTTGCAGTAGTCCATGGCGGTCTTCTGCTCTTCGGGCGTGCCACGGAAGTCGCGGCCCGGGCCCATGGCGGCGCAGACGGAACCGCAGGCGAGCTTGGCCTTGTCGAGCTCGGCCTTCACGTGGGCGGGATCGATGTGCGACGGATCCTCGATGGCGATCTCGATGGTCTCGAAGCCCCAAGTCTTGAACTGCTTGAAGAGCTTGGTGCTCGCGTTGGTGAAGGGGGAGGTGAAGAGGAATGAATTGATGCCGAATCTCATAAAGCGTGTGGAATTCGCCGGGAGGCTAAACAAGGGCCGGGG
>JAYUUX010000370.1:0-2400 GCA_043754645.1 Verrucomicrobiales bacterium
GAACGGCGACGGGGCCGCGGACTTCGTTTTTGGCCGGGAAAACCAGCCGCCATCGCTGCTCCTCAAGGCCCGTGGCGGTCCGTTTGTCCCCACCAATTCCCCCGCGGACTGGCCCGCGTCCACCGTCTTTGCCATCGGTGACATGGACAATGATCTCCGGCCCGACTTCGCCTGCGTCGTTCCCGAGGGAGTCGATGTCAGGCTTTCGACCGGCAAGAAATTCATCCTTCCCGGGGATCCCGTGGGCTCGACCCGCATCGAGCTGATCGACTACGACAACGACGGCTGGCTGGACGTGCTTCTTCTCGGCCGGATCCCGCTCCTCTGGCGCAACATCGGCGAGCACGGCTTCGTCGTGTCCGGCGGGCCGACTTCCATCAGCACCGTCGGCCCGGGGCCGTGGGTGAACGTCGTCCAGGCCGACTTCGACGGCGACTGCGACACCGATCTCATTCTCGAAAGCGCGGCAGGAAAGATCGTCTACCTCCGTAACAACGGCGGGAACCGGAACCACCAGATCAGGATCAGCCTCCTCGGCAACCGTTCCAACCCGAACGGCCTCGGCGCGCGCATCGAACTGCGCGGCGGCGGCCTCCGGTTGTCGCGCACGGTCACCCAGCTCCCGATCGAGATCGGTGTCGGCAAGCTCGACCAGTTCGAGGCGCTCACAGTGCATTGGTTTGACCTCTCGCTTACGAGTCTCGACGTGAAGGCCGAGTGCGCGCCGCTGGTCATGGAAGAGCTCCAGCTTCCCACCGGCTCCTGCCCGTATCTCTTCACATGGGATGGCAAAGGATTCCGCTTCGTCACCGACCTGCTCGGCGCGGCCCCGCTCGGCTTGCCGGTGGCCGAAGGACGGCTGATCGAAGGCGACCCCGACGAGTTCGTTGTCCTGGGAAATGCGGATTCCGTTCCACCGAAGGACGGCTTCATCACACTCCAGATCACCGAGGAACTCCGCGAAATCCTCTACCTCGACGACGCCAAGCTCTACGCCGCGGACCATCCCGCCGGCACCGAAGTCCATTCCACCGGAAAGCTGCTCCCCGGCGGGCCGTTTCCCAAACACCGGCTCTGGACCGTGAAGTCCATCGCGTCCGCGAAACAAGCCGTCCGCTCCGACGGCCTCGACGTCACCGAGGCTGTTCGCAAATCCGACCGCCAATACGCGTCGCCCGTTGCGCTCCGACGCCCCCAGTTGCGCGGTGCCGCCGAGCCGTTCTCAGTGACGTTCGATTTCGGCGCAGTTCCGGCACCGCAACATCCCGTGCTCCTCCTCGATGGCTGGCTGCGCTTCGGTGGCGGCATGGCGAACATCGCGGGCTCGCACGATCCCGAGCTGCCGTTTCCGTTTCCCCAGCTTGAAGCCGAGCTGCCGGATGGCTCCTGGAAGAAAGTCAACGTCATGGTCGGAGCCCCCGTCGGAAAGACCAAGACCATCCTCGTCGATCTCGCCGGCAAACTGCCCGAAGGTTGGAAGCGTCTCCGGCTCTCGACCGCCTTCGAGATCCACTGGGACCGCATCGAGTTGATGGAGTTCGTCGCCGACGTGACGGAGCGTGCCCATGTCCTCAAGCCCGCCGCCGCCGATCTGCATTGGCGCGGCTACAGCGCTTTCGCCGACCTGCCTTGGACCCAGCCGCTCACTCCCGTCTACGACCGTGTTTCCCAGCGCCCGAACTGGCGCATCACGCCCTCAGGCTGGGCCACACGTTATGGCAACGTCCGCGAACTCGTATCCGACCGCGACAACGCCCTCGCCGTCATCGCCGCCGGGGATGAACTGACGCTCAAGTTCGATCCCAAGAACCTGCCTGCGCCTCCAGCGGGCCAGCAACGAACCTACGTCTTCTGGAATGTCGGCTGGGACAAGGACGCCGACTTCCACGTGACCCAAGGCCCGCGCATCGAGCCGCTCCCGTGGCACGGCATGGACTACCAACGCTACGGTTCCGAACCCCGCCCGCCGCTCAGGCCAGCCGACGAACTCATGTCCCGCTACAATACCCGCTGGGTCGCCCCCCAGACTTTCGACCGCGTGACGAAGAAGTAGGGCGGTTGTTTACGCCCGGCGAGGAGTTGTTCATCCGCGAAGGGCGGTAAGGAACGCGAAGACGGTTGTATTGCAGAAGACACAGAAACGCGGATCGGACGCGAAGATCCGAGGTGGTAGGGCGATGGCTCCTGCCGAGCCGCCTCATCGAGTAGCCCGTTTCAAGCAGGCTCCAGCGGCAATACCAGTCCCGCGCCGCCCCGCGTCGAACTTCCCGCGAGAAGCCCTCTTGTTCGCTGGGGGCCCCAAGGCGGCTCGGCGGGAGCGGCACGGTCTCACATGATGCGTTACAAAACGTGGTCACATGATGGGTGACACGATCCGGGGCGTATGCCTTGGAAAGCCAC
>JAYUUX010000371.1:0-2917 GCA_043754645.1 Verrucomicrobiales bacterium
CGCCCGCCCAGCGTCGGATCAGGCCAGCTGTCGCTCGTGGCCGCGGATCTTAGCCTGACAGGCAACAGCGACCCGCTGGAGGTCAAGTATGGCCTCGTCACCAGCAGCGTCGAAGGGCTTGAGTCTTCAGGCGTCAACAATGTCGAAGGTTCCTATTCTTTGCCGTTCACACGGTTCGACACCTCGTTCCGGATCCATGGCAGCCGGTTGAATTCGAGCCTCGTCGAGGAGCCGTTCCCCGCCCTCGACATCACGAGCCGGACGACGAGCTACGGAGTCGCCCTTCGCCAGCCGCTGTTTCAGACCGCCAATACGGAAGCGGCGATCTCTGTCGGGTTTGAGCGCCGGGTCAACGAGACGAGGCTTTTGGGAGCCCCTTTCAACATCTCGCCGGGAGCAGTCGACGGCGAGATGTCCGTTTCGGTTCTACGGGTTTCGCAGGAGTGGGTTAGCCGTGGGCAGGATAGCATTCTCGCGCTGCGTTCGACCTTCAATATCGGCCTCGACGTCCTCGATGCGACGGATAACGGGGTCCCGGGCGAGCCGAACCACCGCTTCTTTTCGTGGGTCGGCCAGGGCCAATCCATCCAGCGGCTTTTCAAGACGCAGAACCAGCTGGTGTTTCGGGTGGCCGGACAGTGGACCCAGGATCTGATGCCGGCGTTGGAGCAGATCAGCGTGGGCGGAATGGAAAGCGTGCGGGGCTATCTGGAAAACCAGTTGGTGCGGGATCGGGGCATCGTCGCATCGGCGGAAGTGCGAGTGCCCCTGTTGTTCAACAAAGCGGGTGCCGGAATTTTCGAGGTCGCTCCGTTCGTGGACTTCGGAGGAGCTTGGAACATCGGCAACTCGTCCGACCCGACCACGATCTACAGCGCGGGCGTAGGATTGCTCTATTCCCCTAGTCGCCACGTCTCAGCCCAACTCTATTGGGGCTACCGGTTAAGGCACGTCGTGTCCCCCGACTACCGCGACCCGCAGGGCTTGGGACTGCACTTCCGCCTCGTTCTACAGGCGTTCTAACCTTCCGGGAAAGCATTGGATCTCGTCGGAAATCCTCTCGGAACCATTCCTTCCCGAAAGAGCACCGGCCAGTCGCACCGGGTGGTCGCCGCCATCAAGGCTTTGAATTGGCCGCCGCCGTTTTGAGCCCGACCTGGCCCAGCAGATCCGCCCGCGATTCCTTCAGTGCCTTGTCGTCCGGGCTCGCATCGATCTGGTCGGACAACGCGGTCAGGGAGTCATACCAGATGCCGGCCTCGGCGTAGACCCGCGCAAGATCGGACGGCTTCGCCGCGGAAATCTTCGCGGCCAAGTCGGACGAAGGGACGATGCGCTTGATGACTCCGCTGGCGACAAGGTCGCTCGACCGGTTCTCGGAATCCGTGACCAACGCGACGACCCACTGATACTCGATCCCGGGTGCGAGTTTCACTCCATGGTCCGACAGCTTGAGGCGCTGGATGCCGGCCTTGGAGGAACGGTCGATCTTCACCTGGACTAGCGGCTTGGCCTTGTTCTCTTGGAGAAGGGTCAACTCGAACTTGGCGTCGGCCGGCTTCGACTGGAACCAGAAGAGCGAAGGGGCCTCCAAGGTCGTGGTGCCGATATCGTCGGGGGCCAGCACGTCTAGCGTGATTTCATTGAGCCCGGTGCCTCGTGAACCTCCTGTGACCCGGACGGAAGGGGCCCCGGTAACCTGGGGTTTGAACTTCATTCCGGATTTTGAAACAGCAACGGCCGGGCTTGGAGCCGCTGTCTGACCGAGGGTTGTCGTTGAGCCGAGACTCCAAGCCACGAGCAACGCAGTGGCGAGGGCAAATCCGCATTGTGATGTGGGGCAGGTTTTCATAGGTCGTCACTCCGCTCTCTTTTTCGATCTTACGCAGTAAATAGTTACCGGTTCGTTCTTGTTCTTCAAACTCATTGTCCCGACACGGATGGTCTCGAACTCTCCCCGAACCAGTTCGAGCGTCGCCTCGCTGACCAGGATGCGGCAGAGGCTTTCAGGCGAATCCGGGTCCACCCAGTCCTTGTCGAAACTCTCCAGCCGGGAGGCCGTGTTCACCGAATCCCCGAGGACAGTGTATTCCTGCCGGTCGGAGCTGCCGAGGCTCCCGGCCACGAGGGCTCCGGTGTGGATGCCGATCCGCATGCCGCAGACGGGCAGGCCGCGCTGTTTCCATTGCGCGTTCAGCTCGTCCATCCGCCGGGCCATGTCCAACGCGCAGAGGATCGCGTTGCGCGCGTCCCTCGTGATCTCGTCCTGTTTCGTGCGCGCGATCGGAACGCCAAAGCAGGCCATGATGGCGTCGCCGATGTATTTCTCGATCACGCCCTGATGCGCCATGATCGCGGTGGCCATGGTCTCCATGTATTCGTTCAGCCAGTCCATCAACTGGTCGGGCGGGAGCTTTTCGGATGTGGTGGAGAATCCCTCCAGGTCGGTGAAGAGGACGGTCGCGGTCAGCTTCTGCGAGCGCGGACGCTGTCCCGCCAGGAACTCGTGGCGCTGGTCCCAGAGCGCCTGCGCGATGTCGGGCGACACCTGCCTGGAGAAGAGCTGCATCAGGTGGCCGCGCTCCTTCTTTTCGTGGAATGAAATGTAGGAGATGACGAGCGCCGCGGCGGGCAGAAGCCCGGCCGCCGGCGTGACGATGGGTATCCACACGCCGCCGTCGAACGCCAGCCAGCCGATCCCGCCGACGCAGAACGCGCTCGCCAAAGCCACGGGTGCGAAAAGCCAGGGCGACCTAATCCAGTAGCCCATCGCCCCCCCGAGCGCGCACCAGAGGAGTATCCAGGCGTCCTCCGCGAGATCGCTCCAAAACCGCATGGGCTCCTCGCCTTCGAGGGTGTGGCGCAGGAGCTGGTTGACCGTCCCGGCCTGCAGCTCGATGCCCCGGTGCCGTCGGTC
>JAYUUX010000372.1:0-2301 GCA_043754645.1 Verrucomicrobiales bacterium
GGACCCAGACCAAACCTTCACTTGGGCGCTCCCGGCTTGAGATGCTCGTCAAACCAATCGGCAAACGTGACGAGATCCTTCTCGATCCCGGCCCAGCCGTGTTGCGCGCCGGGCTTTACGATCAGCTTGAACGGCACGCCGGCTTCCTTGCACTTCTTGCCGAAGATCTCGGCCTGATACAGCGGCACAAGCTTGTCCGCATCGCCATGGATGATCAGCGACGGCGCCGTGCGGGCACTGACGAAGTTCAAAGGCGCAATCTCCCGGCCAAGTTCCTTGCGGCCCTCGGCAGTGTCCGACCGGGCCCCGAACGCCGGCTTGAAGTTGGCGAGCGTGCCTACGCCCACCGCGTCGTCTCCAGCCGCACCCCAGTTGAGGAAATCGGTCGGCGGAAAGAAGCAGGCGGCTGCCTGGACTTCGCTGCCGGCGCGGTCGACGGGATCTTTGGCGTCGGATTTTCCGGGACGGCCTTGCGTGGCCATGGTCAACGAAAGGTGCCCGCCCGCACTCGCACCGGTGATGGCAAAGCGGTTGGTGTCGACGTTCCAACGCGATGCGTTGTGCCTCACGAAACGGACGGCGCGCTGGATGTCCTCGGTGATCTCCGGGATCTGGAACTTCGGCTGGGACCCATGGACGACGGCGAAGACCGTGTAGCCACGTTCAAGAAAGGCCCGGTAGGATCCGGGATTGATCGCCTCCTTGCTGGAAAAGAACCCTCCGCTGACCATGTAGAAGACGGCGGCGCCGTTCTTCTTCTCCGGCTCGAAAACGTCCATCGTCAAAGACACGCCCACCTTGCGGCCGTATATGACGTCCTCCGTGCGGGTGACCTTTCCGCCGGAGTCCGCCGCATGGAGCCGCGAACAAACGATCAAAAGCAGGAGCGAGAAATGGAGGAGGGGTTTCATGTTCGGACTTCGAAATCAGGCAATGCGGATGCGGCGGACGAGTTGTTGATTGGCTTCCCAGTAAGTGCGCTTGTTCTTGATCGAGGGATCTTCAGGCGGCGGCTGGATACGCCCATCGTCGTCGGTCGCCCGCGACACGACCGTATGTTCGCCCGGAACCGCGCCAGCCCAGTCAAAGCTCCAGAGGCTCCAGGTGAATTTCCCGTCTGATCCACGGACAGGCTTCTTCTCCATCGTCGCCGGCCGCCAAGGACCGTCGTCGACGCGCACCTCCACCTTGGTCAAAGGCGTTCCATCGCTCCAAGCCGCACCCGTGATCCGATGCACGCCATTCCCGAGCCGAACCACACGGGCGCAGATGGACTTGACGTTGATGTTGCAGACGGAGGTCTCGCGCCAGTTCGTGTCCTCGCCGTCGCGCTGTTCGCCGCGGATCGTCACATACTCGCGCGCCATCCATTTGCCCATGAACCGGCGGTCGATCACATCGATCCGGTTGAGCCATTTCACCCAGGCGATCCCGAACCATCCCGGGACCACCAAACGTAACGGCGCCCCGTGCTTCTCGTCCAACGGCTCGCCATTCATTTCCCAGGCGAGGAGGACCTCGTCCTGCAGCGCGTGGTCGATTGAAAGGCTGCGGGCAAACTGCTGCGGGTAATCCTTCTCCCGGATCTTCTCGACCTTTTCATCCGAGCCGTAGAACACGACTTCCCGGGAACGTTTGCCCAACCCGCACTCGCGTAGCAAAGGTCCGAGCGGAACACCCGTCCACTTCACATTGCCGATCGCCCCCATGAAACCGGGACTCGAACCGTTGCCCCCGCATTCCAACGTCGCGTAAACCGACTTCTGCCGGCGTTTCTTGAGGTCGGCCAGCGTCACCACCCGCGGCGTTTTCACAAATCCCGTGATCTCCACGCGCCCTTCCGACGACACCGATTTCGGCCGTCCATAGTGGCTCACCTCGTAAAGATCCTTCGTGTCCGTGATCCAAGTCTTCAGGTTCTGCCAATAGAGCATCTTACCGATCGGCTGGACGTCGAGGAACGGCACCAACTGCTCCGACGGGGACGGTTCCAACCCGAACGCGCGCAGAGGACGGGAAGCCAAAGTCAAGGCGGCCAGCGCCACAGAACCGCGCAAAAGATCGCGGCGTGAGAGATCGCGGGGAGTCATGCCCGATGCAAACCCGAATCCACGCCGCAAGCCAATGACGGAAATCGCGTGATCACAGAATACGGACCCATCCGCCGACCTCCGAAAGCCGGAACCCATACCGGACGATACCCGAACCCTGCGACTTCCAAATCCCCTGTTGACGCATCAGGCGGCCCCTCGCTACTTTGCGCGCCCGTTCGCGTTCCAGAGTAGCTCAATGGTAGAGCAC
>JAYUUX010000373.1:0-4704 GCA_043754645.1 Verrucomicrobiales bacterium
AGATCCCGCAGGAAAAACTCTTCGCGACCTGGAAGAAGGAAGCCGACCTGTTCGGCTGGTCGGTCGACAGGATCTACCAGCACCTCAAAACCAAGGAACAGCCCCGAGAGAAGGGTCCACAGGATCAATGGCGGAAAGCAGAACCGAAACAGGAAACATGGGAGCAGAAGCAGCAGGGATCGTCAGAGCATGACCACTTCCACAAACAGGAACCCGACCGGGAAAAGCACGAGTGGACCAAGCCGGGACCGCACGAGCTGACCCACAAAGAGGAGACCAAACGGAAAACGGCGAAGCCCGGCAAACCAAAGTCTCAGCAGAAACCCCAGCCGAAGGAACAAAGCCCATTTCTAAAGCCGGGCGAAAAATCTCCCGGCTTCATACGTGCCGAGTGGCGCTACCTTGTTCCCAAAGCTCCGGACTGGAGCCCGGTCAGCAAATGGAAAGTGCCAAAAATCGTCATTGGCTGGCACAAGCCGAAGTGGGGCCACGTCCACAAGCGCCGAGTCGTTGGAAACGTCGTCATCAAGACGCAGGAGAAGTTCCTGTTCCCAAACGCCCCGAAATGGAGCCCGCTCCACAAGGTCTCATTGCCTGCGTGGCGCTTTCAGACCTTAGCCGGAGAACGAAAGCGCAAGCGGTTATGGGAACGGAAAAACATGGGAGAACCGTTCATGAAAAAGCCCAGCAAACGCGAGGAGGCCGAGCGGATCATGAATCAGGGCGGCAAAAAATCCGAGACCAAGAAATCCCAGGGCATGTCGCAAGGGCACTGAAGCTTTGCGTCGGGAGGGCGCCTATTTGCTGCGGAGTGGGCCTTGCACAGGAAGGGGATTCCCGCACAGTCCGGGCAGACACAGGCAATGAAACAAGGTCATTGAAGGTCTCCCGTGCAGCTAAAGTGCCCCAAATGTGCAAAGACGGTTTCGTGGTCGGAGGCGGAATGCCCCCGCTGCCACGCCTCCGTCACCTTCGGCGCCCATGTGCGTGCGTTCTTCGGCAAGTTCACCCTCATCGTCTGTCCGAGCTGCGGGAAAGACGTTTCCTGGCGGAGCCGGAGCTGCTCGTGTGGACAGGCCATGACCATCGACGCCGCCTTCAAGCGGGACGGGGGTGGAACGCGGTTGCGCGCCATGCTCGCCGGGGCCGGTGACGAAGCCCGGAAGAAGTTCCAGCGTTGGTTCCTGTTGCTGAGCATGCTGCTGCTTTGGATTTTGGTGAGCGTGGACCTGTCGGTGAAGCACTCCTACAAACACTATTTCCTGCTCCTGACCTTTCTTCCGCTCATCGGCCTGCTCCTCATCACGATCACGCCCTACAACATGAGGATGGCGCTCATCCAGCGGACTTCCGCCCTCTTCAAGGTCGGGATCGTCTTCAACGTGTTCAGCGTTGTCCTCGGGCTGAAGCTCCTCATCGGCTTTTTCGAGGACCGCGCGCAGGTCATCGCCGTGCTCATCGGCGTGATGGCCGTCTCCGCCTTCGTGCTGATCCATATGCTCTCGCACCTCTGGTTCGGGCTCGCGTGGCTGGTGCATCATCCCGGGTTCACGCCCATGCACGACCCGCAGGCCGACCAGGGACACAAGGTGAAGTTGGACCACGAATGAAGGAGCTCTGGAACATCTTCGGCGAGACGAAGCCTTCCGCCTCGTGGAACCTCGTCCTCGATCCCGTCCAGCAGCCGCTCGTCCATCTGCCGTGTTCGGTCAACTTCTCGCCCAACCTGGTGCACTGGTCATTCCAGGACACGCCGGTGAAGGACGCCGACAAACACTTCTTCATCTGCGGCTCCACCGGTTCCGGCAAGACCACGCTCATCCGGCTCTTCCTCCAATCCATCGCGCCGAGGCTTCTGGCCGGAGCCAACGAACAAATCGTCATCTTCGACGCCAAGGGAGACATCCTGCCGATCCTGTCCGGGCTCGGGTTCGATGTTGAGGGCGGCGACGTCCATGTCTTGAACCCGTTCGACGTCCGGTCCTGCAAATGGAACCTGGCCGAGTCCATGCAGAGCCCGGCGCTGGCGCGTTATCTCGGCGCGCTCCTCGTGCCCGCGGAACAGTCGAGTTCAGCGCCGTTCTTCTGGCAGGCCGCGCGTGAGATGGTCTGCGCGGTCGCCATGGGCCTGACCGAAGTCGCGGGCAAGGACTGGACCTTCCGCGATCTCATCTGCGCCTTCGACAAGAAGGAGTTCGTCCGCGCCGTCTGCAAGCGGCACATCCGGGCCGATCTCCGGGCCTCGATGTTCTTCGACGACGACAAACACGTCATGGGCGTGCTGACCTCGGTCATCACCAAGATCGCGCAGTTCGAGTCCGTGGCCGCGCTCTGGCACTCGAACCCGAACGGACGCGTGTTCTCCATCCCCGAGTTCCTCTCGAAGCCCGGCATCCTCGTCCTCGGCCACGACGACACCTACAAGGAGAGCATCTGGCCGCTCAACGCGCTGGTCATGCGCGCCCTGACCGACGAGATCCTGCGCCGCGACAACCACGCCGGTCCGAGGCATTGGTTCCTGTTCGACGAGTTCCCCGCCATGCAGAAGGCGGACTTCATCCACGACCTGCTTAACCGGGGCCGTTCCAAGGGTGCTTCCGTGCTCCTCGGGGCGCAGAGCATCGAAGGGTTGCACAATCTCTACGGCGAGAACGGAGCCGAAGAACTGCTGGCCAATTGCGCCAACAAGACGTTCCTCCGCGCGGGCGGCCCGAAGACCGCCGATTGGATGGAACGCTACTTCGGCAAGACGCGTTACACCGAGACGAGCTGGAGCACCGCGCACGGCAAAGACGGAACGACCCATACCCAGAGTCACGGCACGCAGGATCGGCCGCAGTTCAACTCGTCGTTCTTCTCCTCGCTGCCGTTTCCCGAACGCGGAGGCCGGATGGCCCTTGTCGGCGACGGACCCGGCACGGGCGCGGTCGTGGCCTCGCGTCCGTTCGACCGCGTGCTCTCCTGGCTGAAGCCGCTGGGCGACGCACCGGGCGTGCTCCGCCGCAACGACGTCAAGTCGCAGACCCTGGAACCGTGGGACGAACAGCGCGCCGAATACTTTTGCGGTCCGCTCGAAGAGAAAGCTCCGCCCCCTCCGACACGCCGACTTAAAGAGCCATGAACCTGGAACCAGCCAAAAAACCGAGCGGCCTCACGGTCAAACACGTCTTCCTCATCATCGCCTTCATGCTGCTCCTTCTGGTTGGCGGCGTGGGCGGCGTCTACGTCTGGCTCAAGGGCGACAACCTCAAGCTGGTCAAACAGCAGGCCGAGGCCGACAAGGCCCGACTCCAGGCCGAACTCGACCGCAAGAAGGCCGAGGACGACGCCAAGAAAGCGTTGGCCCGAAGCCGTCAGGAGGAGGCGTTGGTCGTCGTGCGGAACGCGACCAACTCGCTGGAGAAACTTCGCAGTTCCATGCGCCAGATGACGACGGACGCCGCGTCGTTCCGGACGAATGAACTCGGGCGAAAGCTGGCCTCGTTCCCCGATCTGGTCGGGCAGGCCCGGCAACTGTTCGAGACGGAGTTGCGGTCGTTGCCGACGGAGAACGAAGCCATCACCAAGCTTGAGGGAGCGCGTCGCTTCGAACTGGACCTCGTCTCCAAACTCGGCGGCACCTACGAACCGGGAGCGGATCTTCTCTCCGCCAACCACGCCACCATCGCCTGGGCGGAGGAATCGCAGCGCCGCGTCTCGCTTGCCCAGACCAGCCTCGCCGCGCTCATCACCGAAGCACGGGTCAAGGTGACAACGGGCGCTCCTCCCGTTGGATCATTGGACGAAGCCATCCGGCAGTTGTCCGAGGGCGAAGCCCTGTTGCGGCAGCAGGCTATGGCTGCGGCTTTGGCCGCAGCGCAGAAGAAGGCCGATTCCACCGTGACCTCCGCCCTGGAGTCCCGCATCAGGACCGAGGCCGAGGTAAAGGCCGCCTTGCTCGCCCAGGAGAATGCCGAGGCGAAGGCCAAGCTAGACCGCGAAGTCATGGAGCGTCAGGCCAAGGAACGTCTCGCCGACACCCAATCAAAGCTCGGCGTCAGCGGCACGGACAACGACGCGCGCAAGCTCGTATTGAAACGGAAGGCGGAAGATCCCCGCGTCCAAGCCAAGCTCTCGTATTTTACCACGCCGGGTTATCTCACGGCCAAGGGGAAGAACTCCTTTGAGAAGCTCCCCATCTCCTACACGGAACTGAAGAGCATCGGAGCCCTGGAGCCGACCGTCGCCGGACTCCAGCAGATGGTGCTCGTGGCCTACGTCGGCAAGGACAAGGACCGCCCGCGCTGGCGCTTCCAGCACATGGACGCCGCCTCGTGGAAACGCGTTCCCACGGAGATGGACCAGGTCAAGGAGGCCCAGGCCCTCCTCATCGAGCTCGGCCCCGTCCTAGTCGAGATGGGGAAGCTGGCACCGTAAAGGGAACAATCAGCAAGCAGGACAAATGCAGGTTGGTCGATCTCTACTCACTCGCATCAACAAGCACCGATGCTGCTGAAGATTTAGTCGATGCTGTCGCATCTTCTTCGCGCCACAGCCTGCAACTGCCTCAGATCCGAAAGGAGATTTGGAAATTGTAGAACTGTTTCCTCGATGGTCCGTTCCAGGGTAAGCGTCACGCCAAGCACCCGTTGAATGCGTAGATTGAAAAGCGATGTGCTATTCAATCTATGCGGCGAGCTGGCGGAGGGGCCGCCTGGCTTTGGC
>JAYUUX010000374.1:0-6132 GCA_043754645.1 Verrucomicrobiales bacterium
AGCCACGAAAGATACAGGCCGATGAGGAAGATGGGGAGGATGCCGAGGGACCCGTAGATCTTGGAGTTGCGGACGACCTGGCCGAAGTAGAGGACGTTGAGCTGGTTGTTCAGGCTCCAGAGGAGCGCGGCCACCAAACCACCGACGAACGCCGCCCGCCACTCGACGCGCGTGTTCGGCATGAGCTTGTAGAACACGGCCAGCCCGCAGGTGACGATGCCGAGCGGCAGCAGTTTGAAGATGAGTTTCACGACGGGTTCTTTGAAGAATTCCTGCACCCACGTGGTCTGCGCGCTCACGGTGATGCTCGCCGCCACCAGCAGCAGCACCGGCCCGAGGGAAAGCACCGCCCAATACTGCACCACCCGGGCGAACCACGACCGGCCCCGCGTGACGCCCCAGATGTCGTTGAGCGTCGTCTCGATGTTCGCGAGCAGGGAAATGCCGACGAAGATCACGCCGATGATGGCCGTGGTGCCAAGCGCGCCGCTGTTCACGTTCTTGATGGAATTTTTGATGAAGCCGGACACCTTTTCCCGGGCATCGGCCTGCGCTTCGGTCTGCGCGGCCGTCTTCACGGGAGGCGCGTTGGTCGTTCCGGCCGGAATGCCGTTTGTGGAACCGCCGGGCTGCGGAACCAGCCCGAGCTGCGGAGCGAGCTTCTCGATGGCGAGGTCGATGGCCGCGTCGATCTGCTTGTTGCCCTCCTCCGTCTTCAGCAGCGAGGTCGAGATGGAGACGATCACGGCGAGCAGCGGCACCAATGACAGAAGCGTGGTGTAGGCCAACGCCGTGGCCCGCACGGGGCACCGGTTCTGGATGAAGTTCTGGATGACCATCGTCCAGAAACGTTTCAGCCGCTCATGAAACGGAAGCTTGTCCTCGTCGTGGATCAGTTCGAGCGGATCGACCGACTCCCGGCTCCGGGTGGTATCGCTGCCTCCGTGCTGGGATGGTGGTTGGTCGGCCATAGTGACGAGGGACCCTATTGTGCTGGGCGAGCTTTGACCAAGGACGAATGGGAGTCGCGCGAACGGTCGGTTGCCCTGGAAACAGGGCGTCCGTCCGGACGAGGGGCGCACGGGGAGCGTTCGCCGGCTCGGCATCCCATCGCATCATGGCCCGGGCTCCGTCGCGCTTCGGCGTGTCGTTTAACGTCGATTCGATGGGGGGATTCTTTTTTGGTGAAAGCTTGCACCCGGGTCGCGCAATGTTGGGAAGGACAAACTCCCCTGCCAGCAATCTCGAACTCGTCGCCGACATGCAACCTAGCCCGCCAGACGATCCTTTTTCCCGACGCCCGGCGCTGGATGGTGATTCTTTGCCGGATTCGGGCGGGTATGGAACCGCAGTGGCTGCCGGGCTTGCAGGACATCTCCGTGAGTTGGAGGAACAGAACCGTGGACTCCGTGACGCTTTGGCAAAGCAGGAGGCGCTTCTCGGGCTCTACTCCGGGTTGCACGAATCGTCCCTGGTCGGCTGCTTGCTCCTGGATCCCGAGGGGATCATCCAGACCGCGAACGCGGCCGCGGCCTCCGTCGTCGGGTTCGAAGCCGTCGCTCTGGCGGGGCGGTCGTTCGCGAGCTTGGTGGTCGAACCGGAACGGGCTTTGTTTGCCGCGCTGGTCGCCGATGTCCTCGGCGACGGTGTTTTGCGGGCATGCGAAATGTCGCTGACGCGGCGCGATCGGCCGGCGGGGCTTTTCCGGCTCGAAGTGTCCCGCCCTTCTGGCGGTGGCGGATGTCGTGTGTGGTTGGTCGACGCGGCCGATCGACGGATGGCCGGGGAGGAACTGGAGGCCCGCGAGAAGCGGCTTGGCCTTCTGGTCGCCAGCACTTCTGTCGTGGTTTACACGTGCGCCGTCTCGGGAGACTTCGGAGCAACGTATGTTTCCGACAACGTGGAATCGATCCTGGGTTACCGGCCGGAGCAGTTTACGGAAGACCCGGCCTTCTGGATCGGCAACGTCCATCCGAACGACGTCGATGGAGTGCTCGCCGGTCTCTCGCGATCGTTGGGACAGGGCGAGCACGAGCATCAATATCGCTTCCGCCACCGGGATGGAACCTTCCGATGGATGCACGACCGTGTCCGCCTGATGCCGGCGGCCGACGGTCAACCCCCGATGCTGATCGGCTCCTGGGCCGACGTGACCGCGCGGCGGCAGGCCGAGGAGGCGTTGAAGGAGAGCGATGACCGGTTCTCGACGATTTTCAGGTCGGCGCCCGGGGCGATGGCATTGTTCTCGATGCCCGACGGAAAAGCCGTCGAGGTCAACGACCGGTTTACGCTGATCACCGGCTTCTCCCGCGAGGAGATGTTGGGCAAGACCACCGGAGAACTGGGCATGTGGACCGTCCCGGGTGAGCGGGACCGTTTCCTCGAACTGCTTTCCCGGACGGGACGGGTCGTGGATTTCGAAGCGGACCTCAACCACAAGTCGGGCATGGTCCGGCACGGGGAGGTGTCGGGACATCTCATCGCGATCAGGGGCGCCTCCTACCTGCTCGGCATCTTCCATGACATCACCGTGCGCCGTCACGCCGAGGAGGAGGTTCAACGGTCGTTCTCCACCCTTCAACTGTTCATCGACTCGGTGCCCCACTTCATCGCCTTTGTGGACGCCGAGCAGCGTTACCGGCTGGTGAACCGGAGATACGAGGAGTGGTTCCAGCGGCCGCGCGGAGAGATCATCGGCCGGACACTCCTCGAGCTGCATCGGCCGGAGACCTATGCGACGATGCTTCCCCATATCCGCGAAGTGATGGCCGGTCGCCCGACCGGATTCGAGAACTGGATGGTTGGTCGGGACGGCCGGGAGAATTGCTTCGATGTCCGCTACGTGCCGCGCCGCTCCCTGGACGGGTCGGTGCTGGGATACTTCGTGCTTGTGCTGGATGTCACCGAACACCGCCAGACCGAGGCGGCGCTGCGTGAGAGCGAGGGCAACTACCGCACGCTCGTGGATTCCGCCTCGGACGGCATCCTCGTCGTGGGAGAGGGGCGTCGTGTCTTGGAGGTCAACGCGGCGTGCTGTCGCATGTTCGGCCGGACAAGGGGGGAAATGCTCGCGATGACGATCGCCGAACTCGTCGCGCCCGCCGAGCTCCCGCGGGTGGGTCCGGAGATCGCACGGCTGACCGCGGGCGGGTTCCTCCGGAGCGAATGGCAGTTCCTTCACCGGGACGGGAAACCATTTCCCTGCGAGGCCAGCGCAACCGTTTTGGCCGACGGCCGGCTTTTGGCGATCGTGCGGGACATCACCGAGCAGAAAAGGGCGGTCGACGCCCTGAGGGAAAGCAGGAACCAGTTGGAGAAGGCGCAGCGCGTGGGCGGCATCGGGAGTTGGGTGTCGGATCCCGACTTTGTCGGGCGTCTCGAATGGTCGGCGGAGACTTGCCGGATCTTCGGGTTTGAGGCCTGCGAGTTTGACGGGCGGGTGGAGACCTTTGTGGCCCATCTGCATCCCGACGACCGGAAGGCCGTGGAAGATGCGGTGGCCGCCGCCCTCTCGGGCCAGGGCGTCTACGATCTCGAGCACCGGATCATCCGCCGGGACGGGGAGGTGCGCTGGGTGCGGGAGCAGGCCGACGTGGAACGCGATGCGTCCGGTCGTCCGGTGCGGATCATTGGCGTGGTGCGCGAAATCACCGAGAGGAAGCTCCTGGAGGAACAGTTGCGCCAGGCGCAGAAGATGGAGGCGATCGGACGGTTGGCGGGCGGCGTGGCCCATGACTTCAACAACCTGCTCGCCGTGATGATCATGGAATCGGACATGATCGGACAGACCCCGGGGGTTCCTGACGAGGTCCGTGAAGGCGTGGATCAGATCCGGCGGACCGCGGAGCGGGCGGCCGATCTGACGCGGCAACTGCTGCTGTTCAGCCGGCGTCAGGTCATGCAGCCGGTGGACCTGGACCTCAACGAAGCCGTCCGCGGCGTCGGCAAGATGCTCCAGCGGATCATCGGCGAGGATGTGGACCTTCAGATCGATCTCCACCCTCAACCGCTGCTGATACGGGCCGATCCCGGAATGCTCGACCAGATCCTGCTGAACCTCGCGGTCAACGCCCGTGACGCGATGCCGCGCGGCGGATTCCTCACGATCGGGACTTCCGAGTTCGAGGTGAGGAGCGGCGAGGCGGCCTCGATTCAGGGGGCGACGCCGGGGCGGCACGTGCGCCTGCGTGTCACCGACACCGGCGTCGGGATTCCTCCGCAGAATCTTTCCCGGATCTTCGAGCCGTTCTTCACCACCAAGGAACCGGGCAAGGGCACGGGACTGGGCCTCGCGACGGTCTTCGGGATCGTCCAGCAGCACGGCGGGATCGTTTCCGTGGAAAGCCGGGTTGGCGCCGGTTCGGTGTTTCAAATCCTGCTTCCGGCGATCCGCCCCGCCAGGATGCCGACGAGGTTTGACGCAACCGCGTCGTCCTCGGGCGGAGGCGCGGAGACGATCCTCGTCGTCGAGGACGAACCGGCGCTGCGGAGGGTGACGCGTCTCGTCCTGGAGCGCGCGGGCTACAACGTTCTGGAAGCAGCCGACGGCGTTCAGGCGCTGAAAATCTGGGAACAGAACAGGGAGGCCATCGCCCTCCTGTTGACCGACATCGTGATGCCCGAGGGCATCAGCGGACGCGAGTTGGCGGACCGGATCCGGGCGATCGATCCCCGGATGCGCGTGGTCTTCACGAGCGGGTTCAGCGAGGAGATTGCCGGCCGGGAAATGCGCTTGAAGGCGGGCCAGAATTTCATTCCAAAGCCCGCTTCGGCCGCGCAGATGCTGGAGACGGTGCGAAACGTCCTCGACAGCCGGGCCTGATCTCGGCGCTGGAGAAATTTCCGTCGATGCCCGACCATCGAACCCGATGAGCAGCCCCCAATCGATCACCGTCGAGCAGTTCTTCACGGAACAGTCCGCGCCGCTGGAGATGAGGCTCCTCGCTGGCAGGGACGGATTCAGCCGCGTGATCCGCGAGCCGACTGTCAACCGGCCGGGTCTCGCGATGGCGGGGTTCACCCGCTACTTCGCGTGGAAACGGGTCCAAGTGGTCGGCAACGCCGAGTTCTCCTTCCTTCGGCAGCTCCCTAAGTCCGCGCGGAGCGAGATCCTCCGGGGTCTGTTCCGGCGGCGCATTCCGTGCGTCGTCTATTCGCGGAACCTCGCCCCGGAAAAGTGGGTCCTGGAAGAGGCCGACAAGGCGAAGCTGCCCGTCTTCCAGACGCCGCAGGTCACGATGAAGTTCATCAACAAGGCCACGCTCGCCCTGGAATCCTTCTTCGCCCCGCGAGGAACCGAGATCGGCAGCATGGTCGATATCCTTGGTGTCGGCGTCATCATCCGGGGCGAGAGCGGCATCGGTAAGAGCGAAAGCGTCCTGGCCCTTCTGGAGCGCGGCTACAGCATCGTCAGCGACGACATCACCAAGGTCGCGCTGCTCGATGGCCGCGATGTGGTGGGAACGAGCCCGGAGTTGACCCGCAATCTGATGGAGGTCCGCGGGATCGGCATCATCAACGCCGCGCAGCTCTTCGGAGTGAAGGCGGTCCGCCATGACAAACGCATCGATCTCGTGGTGACGCTGAAGGCGTGGAACGACGTGACGGACATCGACCGTCTCGGACTCGAGGTCGAGACCGTGAAAATCCTCGGAGTCGAGATTCCGCACATCACCATTCCCGTCCGCCCGGGCCGGGATCTGGCCCGCCTGATCGAGGTGGCCGCGCTCCACTCGAAATTAAGGCAATCGGGGTTCAATCCAGCCCAGGATCTCGACGACCGCCTGCAACAGATGATGATTCCTCAGGGCGCCAAGAAGTGATTTGTCCAGCTTTCGGGCAAAAACATTTGGAATACGGCCGGCACGCCGCTAATCATGCGCCCGCAGATGCAAGGCGCTTCACAAACTTCGAAAAGCGGCGGGATCCAACGAGAGCTGGTCATCAGCAATCGAAAGGGCATCCACGCCCGTCCAGCCGCCATGTTTGTGAAGGTGGCGAACAAGTTTGAGGCCGAGATATTCGTGGAGAAGGACGGCGAGACGGTGAACGGAAAGAGCATCATGGGCCTCCTGATGCTGGCTGCCGGCCCGGGCAGCAAGATCCGCGTCCGTGTCGACGGTTCTGATTGCC
>JAYUUX010000375.1:0-4952 GCA_043754645.1 Verrucomicrobiales bacterium
CCGGCAGCGGCGCCGATCTTCCCGTGCTCGCGACCGTCCCCGCGTTCCAACTGACAAACCAACTCGATCAGCCGATCAGCCTCGAGACGCTCAAGGGCCGGGTCTGGATCGCCAACACGGTCTTCACCACCTGCCCTACCCTGTGTCCGAAGTTGACCCGTCACTTCACGGAACTTCAGCAGGAATTCGCGGGTGAACCCGACTTTCGTCTCGTGTCGTTGACCGCCGATACCGAACGCGACACCACGGCGGTGCTGAAACGTTACGGCGACAAATTTGGAGCGGATCACCAGCGATGGAGTTTTCTCACCGGAAACAAATCGGATGTGCAACAACTCGGGGTCAACGGCCTCAAGTTCATCATGACCGACAATCCGTTGACCAACCGGGTGGATCCCGACGATCTGTTCCTCCACGGCCCCTACTTCGCGCTCGTTGATCGTTCAGGACATATCCGCGGCTGGTATGACGGGTCCCTGCCCGAGAAGCGCGAAACCATCCGCCACGCGATCCGGAAACTTCTCAAGGAACGTTGACCATGGACCCCTCGATCCTTCCCCCGATCAACGCGACCCTCAATGGCATCGCGACGGTCCTCCTGGCCCTCGGGTTCATCTTCATCAAGTCCGGCAACAAGCAGGCGCACAAGACGTGCATGATCTCGGCCTTCGCCACGTCGGCCGTGTTCCTCGTCTTCTACGTGGCCCACAAGATCCTCGTGAAGGGCGTGCATACTCCCTTCGGCGGCGAAGGTTTCATCCGGACCGTCTATTACGTGATGCTCTTCAGCCACATAGTCCTCGCCATCGCCATCGTGCCGATGGTGCTGATGACCATGAGCCGGGCCTTCAAGGAGAACTTCACGGCCCACAAGGCCATCGCGCGATGGACGTGGCCCGTGTGGATGTATGTCTCGATCACCGGCGTCCTCGTCTACTTCTTCCTCTACGTCTGGTTCCCCAAGACGTGAATCACGCGGGAAGCAGCGAGTTCACCAGAGCGCTGATGGCTTTTCCATCCGCCCGACCGGCCGCCTTGGCCTGAGCCGCCTTCATCACGAGGCCCATCTGCGCTTTGCTGGTCGCACCCGTCTCCGTGATGGCAGACCGCACCAGATCCTCCAGCTCTGCCGCCGAAAGTGATTTGGGCAGGAAAGTTTCCAGCACGGCCAGCTCCGCTTTTTCGCCGGCGGCCAGATCGGGCCGTCTGCCCTGCTCGTATTGACCGATCGAATCCTTCCGCTTCTTGGCCTCGCGTTGCACCACGGCGAGAAACTCCGCGTCGGACAGGGTCTCGACCTTCTTCTCAATCTGAAGGTAGCCGATCGCCGACTTGAGCAGCCGGAGCGTGCCCAGTCGAACGGTGTCCTTGGCGAACATCGCCGCCTTGATCTCGGCCGACAGTTTTTCGTTGGTGGTCATCTGAGATTTCCGGTCAGGCCTGGAGGTTCTTGATGGCGTCGCGAACCCGCGCGGCCTCTTCGTAGTCCTCGCGTTGCACCGCATCTTCGAGGGCAGACTCCAGTTTCTGCCGCTCCGTCAGCGGCTTCTTGCTCCTCAGGAACACGAGCCGCGCATCGAGCGACTTCAGCTCGGCGCTCTGCTCGGCCAGTTCGTTCCGGTTGTTCTCCGCGTAGGTCGTGCGGATGTTCTCCATCTCCTGCTCAAGTTCCGTGATCGCTCCCGGCCAATCGTCGGAGGCCAGCCTTTCGGACTCCAGAGCCCGTCCGCGCATCATCAACAACTGCGGCTTGAACTGCTCCAACGTCCAGATCAGATCGCCGTTCTCGCAGTGCTGCCGGACGAACTGCATCACGTCCAGGTTCCTCATCGTGTCCCGCAGCACGGCCGGAAAATCTTCGAGGTGAAAAAGGCAGATGTAGCGGTGATGAAACTGGATGAGCTCCTGTTGGAGCTTGGCGAAGTCTTCGGGCTTGAGCTGAAACGGATCATCCGTCACCTGCGCCGCCTTCTGCTGATAATACTCCAGCCACGACGGATGCCCCATCGGAAGTTTACCGTCTGGCCGGCCCTCGGCGTTCATCTGCAGGATGCCGAGGTCGACCCTGAGCTGGATCTTCTCCATGCCGTCCTTGCCTTTGACGCGGCGGACGATCACTTCGCCGGGATGGAAATCCCAGACGCTGAGAAGTGGTCCGATGTCGGAGTTCATGGACGAACTATCGGAACGGTCTGAACAGCAGTCAACGAATCGAAACGGGCCATCGCGTTAAAGGCTCGGTCAAAATACGGCCAAGGTATCCAGCACCGCCTTGACCCGCGGCACTTCGTGGGTCCGAAACAGGTCCGTGCGTCCCAGCGCTGCCAGAAGGCAGAAAAACGGTTCGGCCGAACGCACTTCATCGCCGAAGAACTCGAACGCATGCGGCAACGCATGGCATGTTGGAAAGCCCAGCGTCCGCAAGCGGAAGGTGTTCAGAAAGACGTTCATCTGGTGCCGCACCCGCACGGAGCTGTCCTGGAGATTCCGGTAGTAGAACCCAAGGCCGGGATCGAGGAAGATCTTCTTCACGCCGTTCCGGGTCGCCGCATCGATCTGACGCGCGAAAAACTCCTTCATCATCGCGGTGGAGTCCGCACCGAAGTCGAAGTCCGACACGTCACGGACATTGGCACCCTGAACGTAGCAGATGATCACGCCGCCATCGTGGTCCGCGACCATTCGGAACATTTCATCGGACCGCGCCGTGCCGGTGAGATTTAGGATTCTTGCACCGGCTTCGAAACAAGCCCTGGTGACCTGCGGATGATAGGTTTCCACCGAAACCACCGCGCCGGAAAGGGAGAGTTCACGCACGACCGGCAGCAAGCGGCTGCTCTGCCCCGCGTCGTCCACGCGCTCGGCGTGGGCCAGCGTGGATTCGGCACCGATGTCGATCACGTGCGCGCCCTGGGCCACCAGCACCCGCCCCCGCGCCACAGCGGCATCCGCACTGAGGCAGACACTTTCCCGATACCACGAATCCGCGGACAGATTGATCACCCCCATGATCGCCGGGCGGCTGTTCGAAGCGAATTCGACCCCGCCGATCGTGAATTCCGCAACCCTCGACCGCAGGTCTTGCCCGTGTATCGCCGCCAACGAACCCAGTGTTTCCAAAGATAACATTCTTCTGAAACTGCCAGTCACACTAGCCGAAGCAAGTGGCCGCAGAGATGGCTACCGGTTCTGGAAGTTAAGGAAGGCAGTGGTGCATCCGGCGCGATTCGAACGCGCGACCATCCGCTTAGAAGGCGGATGCTCTATCCAACTGAGCTACGGATGCAAAAACCACCAACTGCACCTCCCAACATCGTTCGTGAACCCGACACGAACCCGACCGCTCACATGTTCTAATCGATGCCCCGCGACGGCGGCAAGCTTTGGGGACGAGGAGTCGACGAGCGACCTGAACGCCACGCAACACGACTTTCGCGATCAGAGCATTGAAAGGCCCCGGTGCGGATTGAACCGGGAGTCGGGGCCTTTTCTCGTCCGTCTCGCCGGGCCGGCCCAAGAAGAGCGCGACGAGCGGAAACGACAGCGACTCCGGCAACTGTCGGCAGGTGTCCAAGGAAAAGAGGGGCAAGGCAGCTCGGCTCCGCAACGGAATGAAAATGTGTCCCGATGGCGGCGCGCCGGCCGACCGCAACTCGGGGTCGCGGTAGGTGGCCACCCGCCCTTCCGGTGCTGCATGGGGCCCCATTGCGGCGAGGCGCCGTTCAAAAACCCGGCTCCCACTCGTTTCCCCCGGCGCCTGCGCACATGTTCTTTCCACACACGGAGCCCTTCGGATCGAATGGCGACCAGATTCGAACTGGTCAACTCCCCGGCAAACAAACCCATTCCCATAGGCGACGGCTATGGAGAACCTTGGAAACAAGTATTTCAATCGTGCCGCTCGGCATGCACAGATTGCCACATGGGGCAGGCCTCAATTCTGTCCAACCAACCACAATAAATCCATGTCCACTGAAGCCAAATGCCCCTTCAACCACGGTGCCAGTCTCCCGACAACCAACAAGGACTGGTGGCCCAACCAACTCAAGGTCGAGTTGCTGCACCAGCATTCATCGAAGTCCGACCCGATGGGCGGGGACTACGACTACGCCACGGAGTTCAAGAGCCTTGACCTCGCGGCGCTGAAGAAGGATCTCGCGGCGCTGATGACCGCTTCGCAGGACTGGTGGCCGGCGGACTTCGGCCACTACGGCGGCTTGTTCGTTCGCATGACCTGGCACAGTGCCGGCACCTACCGGACCGGCGACGGTCGTGGCGGCGGCGGTCGCGGCCAGCAGCGGTTCGCGCCGCTCAATAGCTGGCCGGACAACGTGAGCCTCGACAAGGCGCGCCGGCTCCTCTGGCCGATCAAACAGAAATATGGCCGAAAGATTTCGTGGGCGGACCTGATGATCCTCACGGGCAACGTCGCGCTCGAAACGATGGGGTTCAAAACGTTCGGCTTCGGCGGCGGGCGGGTGGACACGTGGGAACCGGATCACGACGTCTATTGGGGCGCCGAGAAAACGTGGCTGGGCGGCGATCTCCGCTACACCGGCGACCGCAATCTGGAAAACCCTCTCGCCGCCGTGCAGATGGGTTTGATCTACGTGAACCCGGAGGGCCCGAACGGCAATCCTGATCCCGTCGCGTCGGCGCGCGACATCCGCGAGACCTTCGCCCGCATGGCGATGAACGACGAGGAGACCGTCGCGCTCATCGCCGGCGGCCATACCTTCGGCAAGACGCACGGCGCCGGTCCCGCCTCGCACGTCGGACCTGAGCCGGAAGCGGCCGGCCTCGAAGAACAGGGCATGGGCTGGAAGAGCAGCTTCGGCACCGGCAAAGGCGGCGACGCGATCACGAGCGGCCTGGAAGTCACTTGGAGCACGACGCCCACGAAGTGGAGCAACAGCTACTTCGAAAACCTCTTCGGCTATGAATGGGAACTC
>JAYUUX010000376.1:0-2808 GCA_043754645.1 Verrucomicrobiales bacterium
GTTGTGCTGCTCGCGATCGTGGGCCTCTTGAAAGGCGGACGGCGGATGCGCGTGTGCTTCGTCATGATCGCCCTCGCGGTGGGGATCGGCGACGGGCTCGTCAGCAACACGATCAAGAAGGCCGTCGACCGGCCGCGGCCCTTTGTCGATCACGACGACGTGCAGCTGCGGGTCGGGCGCGGCGGTTCGGCGAGCATGCCGTCGTCCCATGCGGTCAACTGCTTCGCCGCCGCGATGGTGGCGTTCATCTACTACCGGCGGAGTTGGCGTTTCATGGTGCCGCTGGCCGCGGGCGTCGCCTTGTCGCGCGTCTACAACGGGGTGCATTACCCGAGCGACGTGCTCGTGGGTTCGGTCCTCGGGGCGGGAACGGCGGTCGCCACGGCGTGGGGCGTCGCGTGGTTGTGGGATTGGCTGGGTCGGCTGGGGTGGAATCCCTGGTGGTCGCGGATGCCGAGCCTGCTCGCCCCGGAACGAACGTTGATCGAGCCGGGATCCGCGGTGCCGCCGATGTCCGATGCCGTGTGGACCCGGTTCGCCTATCTGATCGTCTTCGTCCTGCTTGCGGCGCGGTTCTGGTATCTTAACGCCGGGAAGATCGAGTTGAGCGAGGACGAGGCCTACCAGTGGCTCTGGTCCAAACACCCGGCGCTTTCCTACTTCAGCAAACCGCTGCTCATCGCCGTGGCGCAGATGATCGGGACCGGGCTGTGGGGCGACACCGCGTTCGGCGTGCGGTTCCTTTCCCCGGTCATCGCGGCGCTGATCTCCATCGTGGTTTTTCGTTTCATCTCGCGGCAGATCGGAGCGCGGGGAGGATTGGCTTCGGTCTTGATCGTGTCGGCGACGCCGTTGACGGCCGTGGGGGCGACGCTGATGACGATCGATCCGTTGTCGGTGTTGTTCTGGTGCCTTGCGATGTTCACCGGGTGGAAGGCGATCCAATTGAATGGAACGACGTCGCAATGGCTCCAGGTCGGCCTGTGGAGCGGGTTGGGGTTGCTGAGCAAATACACGAACCTCCTGCAATTGGTCAGCTGGGTCCTCATCTTCGCGACCTGGAAACCGGCGCGCGTCCACCTGCGCCGCCCCGGGCCGTGGCTGGCGCTTGGGATGATCGCCATCGCCTCGCTTCCCATCGTGATCTGGAACTCCCAGCACGACTGGATCACGGCCAAACACGTCGCCAGCGACGGCCGGCTGGGGGAACCTTTCACGTTCAGGCTGAAATTCCTTGGAGAGTTCCTAGGGGCCGAACTGGGCCTGCTCAATCCCGTGTTCTTCGTCGGCATGATCGCGGCCGCGTTTATGGCGGTGAAGCGGTTCGGCGAACGCCCGCTGTGGCGGTTCCTCTTCCTCATGGGCGCGCCCGTAGTCGGGCTCTACCTGGCGCTGTCGTTCCACAGCCGCGTCTTGCCGAACTGGATTGCCCCGGCCGTGGTGCCTTGGTTCTGCCTGATGATCCTTTTCTGGAACGAACGTTGGCCCGTCGTCCGCCGCTGGGCGCGCCCGGTTTTCTTCGGCGGCGCTTTCCTGGGCCTGTTCATCGTCGTCGTCCTGCACGACACCAACATGATCGCCAAGCTTACCGGCCGGAACCTTCCCGCCAAGCTCGACCCCCTCCGGCGAGTGCGCGGCTGGTCGGATACGGCTTCCGTGGTCGGCACGGAATGGCGGCGCCTCCGGACCAATGATCCGCAGGCCTTCATCATCGGCGACCACTACGGCATCTGCGGCCAAGTGGCCTTCTACCTGCCGGAAGCCAAGCGTGATCCCAAGAACGATCCCGTGGTGTTTTTCATGGCCACCGGACAGCCGGACAACCAGTTCCACTTCTGGAAGAACTACCTCGACCGGAAAGGCTCCTCGGCCATCTACATCCAGCAGTTGGAAGACCACCGGCCCGCGAAGGGCTGGTTCCTCGACTGGATCACCGGCGATCCCATCGGCTATCGGCTCGGGCCCGATTCGCAGCCGCCGAACGAAATCGTCGTGAAGCAGTTCTCGGACGTGAAATCCCTGGGCGTCCGCGAGGTGCTCTATCGGGGCAACGTCGTCCGGCGCTTCGAACTGTTCGAGTGCCGCGGCTTGAAGTGATCGTTGGTCATGGCAGCCGCGCCTTGCGGAGCCGACGTGGCGCGCGGTATGAACATTCCCGTTCCCCGAGCCGTCCATCCACCGCGACCACCATCAATTCCATGAACACCATTCCCCGCCGCCAATTCCTCGGAACCCTCGCCACCGCCGCCGTCGCCGCGCCGTTCCTGCGGCCGGCCGTTGCATCCGCCGCCGCCGCCGGATTGCCCGACTCGCTCAAGACCGGCGGATTCGCCATCGGTGCGCAGGCCTACACCTTCAACCGCTTCTCCGTGATGGAGGCGATCGAGTTCAACGCCCGCGCCGGCGGCAAGGTCATCGAGTTCTATCCCGGCCAGAAACTCAGCAAGGAGGAGCCGACCAAGAAGTGGGACCACAACGCCACCGACGAGATGTTCGCGCAGGTGAAGGCGCAGTTGGACAAATGGAAGGTCACGGCGGTGAACTACGGCGTCGTCGGCATTCCCAAGGATGAAGCCAAGGCCCGCCCCATCTTCGAGTTCGCCAAGAAGCTCGGTCTCTACGGCGTGACTACGGAATCGACCGACGCGATCGACACCGTCGAGAAGCTGGTCAAGGAGTTCGATATTCGCTGCTGCTACCACAACCACCCGCGCCGGGCGAACGATGCGAACTACAAGGTCTGGGATCCGAACTACATCCTCGAGCTCACCGGCAAACGCGACGAACGCATCGGCTCGTGCGCCGACA
>JAYUUX010000377.1:0-5374 GCA_043754645.1 Verrucomicrobiales bacterium
GCCCATCGCTTCGCGTTTTCCTTGGGTATAGAGTGTTCCTGTCACAGTTCCCCAACGCCGCATTTTGAGGCTGGGTTCTTCCAGCTCCGACGGTCGAGCGAGCGCCAGACCTTCCTCCGAGGCCGCCGCCAACAGAACGTCATTACCAAGCAGAGCGTAGAGGAACTGTCCCCGGTCGTCGGTCTGGAGACGAACCACGCCGTCAGAAGTTCCGGGACCGAAACCACCCGGGACCATTGGAACCGGGACCCGTCGGTTGGCATCGATGACCAAGACCTCGGTGCGGGGCCGGGGTTTTCCTGCGGGGTCCAGCAGGGTAAGCCGCTGGGTCGGGATTGGTTCGAGCCGGATGTTCAGTCGGACCTTTTCTTCGTCAGCGGACAGAGGTCGGGAATGATATGGACGGTATCCATTGGCTTCGACTCGGACCGTGACCGGACCGGTGTCGAACCATTTATCGAAGTGGCCGCGGGCAAAATTTTCCGACGCGGACATTCTTTGGAGAACACCTCCGGTCCAGGCGTTGGTTGTGGCAGTGGTTGCCCCCATTTTGAAGAGTTCGATCGGCTGCCCGTTGTTGGAATCCCACACGTCACCGATTACCAAGAAACGTTTGCTGAGAGTCACCACCTGCTCCGTGTCCTTCGCTACCATCTCCACTTCGGATTTGGTGGCATAATTCGGTGCGCCGATGTCGAAGAAGAGCGGTCCAGCAGGAGCGTTGCTCCATACCACGCGGCCGACATCGTCCGCGCTGGCTGAGAAGGATGTCTGCACGGACTTCGTCCAGGGATTCGGCATTGGGTCCAACCGGACAGTTGCCTTGGGAATGGGTTCGCCTGCGGGATCGACGATCCGAAGACGCAGGGTGGAACCGGAATCCAAAGTCACACGCACAGGGGGAGTGTTGCTGCCGATCTCCAGCCATTGCGTAGTCGTGGCGAAGCCTTCGGCCGAAGCGGACACCGGTTGTTCACCCACACGGCAGCGAGCAAAGGAGAATCGTCCCGCGAAATCGGCCACAGCCTTGCGGGCCCCGCTCTCGGACACGTGTCCAATCAACACCAGAGCCCCAGGGACTGGCTGGCCGGAGCGATCTGTCACGACCCCGGTCACGGAGAATCCGGTCCTCAGCACGAATCGGAAGGTGCCGTCGAGGAGCTTGTCGCCATCGGCCGCTCCGTCCACCGAAGCAGTCCCTCCGAAATCGGGATGTGACGCATACCCCCTTATCTTGCGCAGTGCGGATTCCGACACCCGGACGACACTCCAATGGCCGGAAACATCGGTCGTCGTTTGCGGAACGGACTGCGGGTCGGTTTGCACCGAAGAAGAATCATCGACTCCCTGGTTGATGCTTAACCCTACCGTCGCGCCGGCGATGGGTATGTTGCCCTCGTCAACCACCCAGCCGCCGAGGGCTATTGGGCGCGCCAGCCTCCATAGGTATTCTGTTGGAATGGTGAAGCCCTTTTCGGGAGCCCATCGAAGTCTCGCGTCCGCCAGGCCATCGATACGCGTGACCAGCTCCAGCGAGGAGACGTCGGACGGATAGAACACCTCGCAATACCCGTTGGTGTCGCTGCGCAGCGTGTGGGCCTGGACTCGCCCTTTGGAGGAGATCGTTCTGAATTCGATGTCACCATCGGGGACTGGCTGGTCGGTTTGAGCGGCGACGAGACGAAGGACGAGTTTCGACTGGCCTGCAGTATTTCGCGATGCCGTCGTCCCAGCCGCCGGAGTCGAAGTTTTAGGAACTTCGAGAGGGGCTGGGCGCGCGACCGCCGCTGTCGGTGCCTGCTTTCCTTTTGACGAAGATTCAGTGGGCTTCGGGCCGTCGGGACTCCGCCGGGCGGCCAACACCGCGACCATCGCCGCTAGCGCGGCCACTATGGCGACCTTGGCAGGCCAGCCAAGGAACCACGCCAGCATGGAGCCGGTGACAGCGGCTGGGCCCACGGATTGGACCGCCCGCGCAGCCTCTCTCAGGGCTGTTCCCGTTATCTGTTGCAGAAGTCCGGCGGGTGTCGCCGATGCGGCGCTTTGCAACAGGGCGAGCGTCAGGGCCGCAGTGGAGATGGAAGTGATGCCGCGCTGCCGAAGCAGGTCGCGCAGCCGCTCCAGCGCGCGATCCACCCGCTTGCGCGCGGCATCCTCCGTAACCCCGAGCCGATTTCCCACCTCCACCAAAGAAAGACTTTCACTGAACCTCAAGAGGACGGCTTCCCGATCCGTCCCTGGCAATCCATGGAGTGCTTCGTCGATGACCGGCCGGATCTCCGTCCAAGCGGGTGAATCGTCGATTCCAGGGGTATTCATGATGCTGGTGGCGAGTTCCCGCGTTGATCGGCGTTCTTCGCTTCTCCGATGCTTGGCCGCCTCGAACCGGGTGCTTGTGTGGAGCCATCCTGCGAGGGAACCGTGCGTGACAAGCGATCCGGCCTTGCGCGCCAGATCGATGAAGACGCCCTGCGCCACATCGGCCGCAGCGGCGAGATCGCCGTCAAGCAGGCGCACGGCCGCGCCATGCACGAGGCCGAGATGGCGGCGGACGACTTCGGCGAAGGCCGTTTCGGAACCTTCCTCGACGTAGGATCTCAGCAGATCGGAATCACTCGGGTTCATTTTCACCACTCAACACCCGCCGGGGAGCCGGACCGGACAGACTTCTTCTCAAGAGCCGCTTTTAATAAAAACCATCGCAAGGCAATGAGAACCCCAGCCTATGCCCGGAACATCTGTCCCATCTTTTTCCCCATCAGCTTTCCGGCGAGGATGAGGCTGGCGGTGAGGATCAACATGCCGACGACGCCCAAGGCGCAGGCCACGCTGGGCGCGCTCGGGTCGATGCGGCCGATGATCTGGTAGATCATCTTCGTGATCGGAAAATACTGGTCGCGCATGGCCAGGATGAGGCTGTCGCTGACCTCCAGCATGGCGAAGGAGAAGGTCAGGATCGTTCCCGCGACCAGGTTGGCGGCGACGAGGGGCAGGGTGATCTTCCGCAGCGTCCGGAACGGTGACGCCCCCAGGTTGGACGACGCCTCCTCCAAGGTGACGCTCGTCTGTTGGAAGCCCGCGTAGGCGGAGCGGACGATGTAGGGCAATCGCCGCACGGCGTAGGAGATGACGAGCAGCAGCGTCGGGTTGGTGCGCGGATTGAGCCAATCGATCTTGAGGTCGAAGGCCGCGACATAGCCGAAGGCGATGACCAGTCCCGGGATCGCGAGCGGCAGCATCGCCAGCGCATCGAGCAAGCCGGAGAAGGGGATTTTCCGGCGCGTCAGAAGCCACGCGATGATCACGCCGAGCACGAGATCGAGCAGGGCGCTGAGGCTGGAGTAGAAGAGGCTGTTGCGGATGCTGGAGGCGGTCAGGCCGTGGCCGAAGACTTCGCCATAGTGTTTGGTGGTCCATCCATCGGGCAGCACGGAGACGAACCAGCGGTCCGCGAACGATTGCGCGACGACCGCAAGATGCGGCAGCAGGGCGAAACCGATGACGCCGCCGAGGAACAGCCAGATGAACCACGTGGTCCTGCCCTTCGCGTCGGATTCGGCGCCGGTCACATGGCCACGCGCAATCATCTCGTAGCGCCGCTTGCCGACGAAGTGTTTGCTCAGCAGGAAGAGCGTCAGGACCATCACGAGGACGAAGACCACGAGGGCGTAGCCCATCGGGTTCGTGTTCAGGTCGGTGATCGAGTCGAAGATCTGCACCGGCACGACGCGTTGCAGACCGAAGATCAAGGGCGTGCCCAAGTCGGTGAAGGCCCAGATGAAGACGATGATCGCGCCGGCGAACCAGCCCGGAAGGATCAACGGCAATGTGACCGAACGGAACAACCGCCATCCGCCCGCGCCGAGGTTCTGCGCGGATTCTCGCAAAGAAGGATCAATGTTCGCCATCGCGGCCGAGACGTTGAGGAACATGATCGGGTAGAGGCTGAGGACCTGGAGGATGATCACGCCACCCATGCCGCCGTCGCCCAGCCAGTCGATGGGGGACTCGGGCTTGGAGATTCCGAGATGGATGAGCGACAGGTTCAGCGACCCGTATTTGGCGAGGATCTGCTTCAATCCCAGCGCTCCGACGAACGGAGGCATGATCATCGGGACGAGCAGGAGGCTGCTGAGGAATCCTTTTCCGCCAAACCGGTAGCGCGTCATCACATGAGCCATCGGCAACGTGAGCAGTGTCGTCAGGACGGTGGTCGTGATGGCGATGACGAAGCTGTTGAAGATGGCCTCGCGCTGGAGCGGGCTGGCGAGGAGCAGGCCGAAATATTTGAAGGTGAATTCCCCCTGTCCGCCGAACGCGCCGCGCAGCATGTAGCTGATCGGGTAGAACAGGAAGACGCCGAAGAACACGGCGAGGAAGCCGAGGAACAGGACGGTGGACGTGTTCAGGTCGTATTTCTTCATTCGCCGCCGGGACGCTAGCGGCTGGCAAAGCCGAAGCGCCAGTGCTGAAAAGAAGAACGGAGGTTTGCAGCCGCAAGTGCCGGAGCGCCGGTATCGGATCACGACGAAACCAGCTCTTGCCCGATTGTTCGCGAGCCTCATCCTTCGGGTGGCGTCCGGATTCGAACCCAGCTCTCAACCCAACTGAAAAAGCCATGCCCCTTTCAAAACGTGCCTTCGCGGAGTTTCTCGGAACCTTCTGGCTGACCTTCGGCGGCTGCGGCAGCGCCGTCCTTGCCGCCGCCTTTCCCGGTGTCGGCATCGGCCTGCTCGGCGTGTCGTTCGCCTTTGGCCTGACGGTGCTCACCATGGCCTTCGCCATCGGGCACATCTCCGGATGCCATCTGAATCCCGCCGTCTCGTTCGGGCTCGCGGCCGGCGGGCGCTTCAAGTGGTCGGAACTTCTCCCCTACATCGTCGCGCAGGTCCTCGGCGCGATTGCCGGGGCGGGCGTGCTCTACTTCATCGCCAGCGGCAAGGCCGGCTTCGACATCGCGGGCGGACTCGCTTCCAATGGCTACGCGGACCATTCGCCCGGCGGTTACTCCATGGCGGCGGGCTTCGTCACGGAAGTGCTCCTGACCTTCGTTTTCCTCATGATCATCCTCGGCTCGACCGATGACCGCGCGCCCAAGGGATTCGCTCCGATCGCCATCGGACTTGGACTGACGCTCATCCACCTCATCAGCATTCCAGTAACGAACACGTCGGTGAATCCGGCGCGGAGCACAGGTCCCGCAATCTTCGTCGGTGGCTGGGCGCTCTCGCAGCTCTGGCTCTTCTGGGTGGGCCCTATCATCGGTGCCGTGCTCGCCGGCGGCGTCTATCGCTGGCTGGGCGGAAGCAAGAAAACTTGAACCGATCTCACTTCGCGTGGCGCTCGGAGCAATGCTCCGAGCGCCATTTGTTTG
>JAYUUX010000378.1:0-1635 GCA_043754645.1 Verrucomicrobiales bacterium
CAAAATCTTCGAAACCATCGGGGTCTACCTGGGCTACGCGCTCGCCCAATACGCCGACATGTATGAGTTCCGCCACGTGCTCGTGCTCGGGCGCGTGACCAGCGGCGCCGGCGGCGACCTCATCCTTGCCGGTGCGCGCAAGGTTCTCGCGGCCGAGTTCCCGGACCTCGTCGACCGCATCGGCATCCACACGCCGGACGAGAAAAACAAACGCCACGGCCAGGCCGTCGCAGCGGCGAGCCTGCCCAAGATCGTGAAGTGAACCGATCACACCCTGAGCCCATCGGCGTTGTTCCTTCGGGTTTCTTGGCGCCTCCCCGGGACAACATCCCATGAAGTTCCACCACTCCACCGCCGACATCTTCGTTCCGGACAACGTGCCCATAGAGCAATCCCTCGCCCGAACGACCCACCTCGGGATCGGCGCCCATCAGGATGACCTCGAATTCATGTGTCTCCACGGGATTCTCGCATGCTTCCAGAAGACCGATCGTTGGTTCACCGGCGTCACGGTGACCGACGGCCGGGGAAGTTCCCGCGCCAACGAATACGCGGGCTACACGGATGACCAGATGGTCGCCGTCAGGCGGGTCGAGCAGCGCAAGGCGGCCTACGTCGGGGAATATGGGGCGGCGCTGCAACTGGACTACCCAAGCCGGGAAGTGAAGGATCCCCGCTCCCGCCACGTGATCGAGGACCTGAAGCGCATCCTCGTCGCGACAAGTCCCGAGGTCGTCTACACGCACAACCTCGCCGACAAACATGAGACCCACATCGGCGTCGCCATCCCCGTGATCCAGGCCATCCGGGAACTTCCCGCCGCGCAACGTCCCAAGGCGGTCTACGGCTGTGAAGTCTGGCGCAACCTCGACTGGATGCTCCACGACGAAAAGGTCGTCTTCGACGTCGGTGCCCGCGAGAACATCTCCAACTCGCTGATGGGCGTCTTCGATTCCCAGATCAGCGGCGGCAAACGCTACGACCTCGCCACCGCAGGCCGAAAGCGGGCCAACGCGACCTACTTCGCGTCGCACGCCACGGATCAGGCCAGGCTCCTCGAATTCGCCATGGACCTCACGCCCCTCGTGGTCGATCCCTCGCTGGAGGTCGCATCCTACGTGCGCGGCTTCATTGATCGGTTCGCGGACGACGTGGTCGGGCGCCTGACGAAACGGCTCGGCTGATTCCTCCGCCGCGGATCGCCCGAAAGTTGGGAGACCGGAAAGAATTCACTGGCCGGAATCCGATCTTTCCGCGAATAGCTTCGCCGCAGCGACGTCACGTCTTCGTCGCTTGACCAGGAAGCAGGACCTTGACGGGGATTTTTGGGAACGGCATCCGGGCGCAGCAGCATCGAATGAGGATCATCTACAGAGTATTGTTCGCAGTCTTTTTCTGGCTGAGCGCGCCTTTCTACTTCCTCAAGATGTGGCGCCGCGGCAACTGGCGGCCGGGATTCGGGCAGCGTTTCGGAAAATACAGCTCGAAGATCAAACAGGCCCTGACGAACCGGCACATCATCTGGTTCCACGCCGTCAGCGTCGGCGAGGTCAACATCTGCACCCAGCTCATCAAGGCCATCGAGCCCCGCGTGCCCAACCTGAAGATCGTGGTTAGCACGACCACCTCCACCGG
>JAYUUX010000379.1:0-5028 GCA_043754645.1 Verrucomicrobiales bacterium
GGTTCGACGATGAAGATTCCCGAACCGAAGAAGAGGACCATCAGGCCGACCATCATCCAGCGGACGATGACGAAACTGCTCTTGAGCGCCTCCGCCAGCGCGCGCGACCCGGTGTCCTCCATCAACAGGGTTTGATCCGGATCGGGCACGGGCGCGCCGCCGGATGAGCTGGTCAACACCAGCTTGGGCCCTGGTCCGTGGTCATGATCGTGATCATGGTCGTGCCCGTCCCCGTGGCCGTGTCCCTGGTGGTCCTTGTCGCTCATGGTCGGCTCACTTCGGGTTGGCGGGGGAGGTTTTGACCTTGGACCCTTCCAACAGGTCGAAGGGCGGCGTGCGGGGATCGAAGATCAGGGTGGATCGATCCTTCAAGGACGCTTCCAGCGCGGAAAGTTTCTGGAGGAGCAGGGCGAGCTCGGGATTCTTCTCGAAGACCTCGAGATACTTTGCGGCGTCCGATTCGGCCTGGCCGCGGATGGCGCTGGCCTTGGCTTCGGCCGCGGTCAGGAGCTTGGTCCGCTCGAGGTCGGCCCCGGATCCGATCTTCTGGGCTTCGCTCAGTCCCTCGGCCTGGAGCTTGGCGACGAAGCGCTGGCGCTCCTCCTTCATCCGTTCGAGGACCTTCTGCGTGACGCCTTCGGGCAGGCCCAGGCGTTTGATGCCGAGGAAGCTTATCTCGACGCCGTAGCTGTCGAGGAGCGACTTCTTCACCGCGTCCTCGATCTCCTTCTCGATCTCGGCGAACTTCATCTCCTTGGGATCGGTGGAGACAAAGTGGGAGAAGGGATGGCGGCCGACGACGGCGTTTTTCTCGCTGCTGAGACGCTCCTCGAAGGTCTGGGTGGCGCGGGCCGTGGCTCCGTCGGCGAAGGCGTTCCGGAACTTCGTCGGCTCCTTGATCTTCCAACCGGCGTAGACGGAGATGAGCAGGTTGTAGCCGTCGCTGGTCGGGGTCTCCTCGAACCTGCCCTCGAAGTTCTGCACGCGGTTGTCGAACTTGAGCACGCGCTGGATGGGCCAGGGCAGCTTCCACTTGAGACCGGGTTCGGTTTCGGTGCGCGACGGTTTTCCGAAGGTTGTGACGAGCGCGACCTCGGTCTGCCTCACCTGGAAGGTGAAGAGCATGAGGGCGAACAGGACGATGAGGAGAAGCCCTACGGTGAGCGCGAGACGGTTCTTGTTCATGGCGGATGGAGGGTCTTGGGAAATGGGTTAGGGGGTCTTCGGCGCCTGGGGCTGCTGCTGTTGTTTCAGCTGCTGCGCCCGCTGCTCGTCACGGGTCGGCGGAATGTAGACGTCGCCGAGATCCTCTCGGATCTTGTCCTCGAGGTTGATCTGGAAGACCTCGCTGCTGTCGGTCGTGGTCACGATGTATTTCCGCGCGGGCGCGATCGCCTTGGCGAAGGTCTGGAGATAAGCGCGCGTCGGATAGACCGAGGGCGATGCGTTGAAGGCCTGGATCTGGTTGGTGAACTTCGCCGCCGTCGCCGCGGCGCCGGTGACCCGCTGGGCCGCGAAGGCCTCGGCCTCGTTGATCTTCTGCTGCGCTTCCGCCTCCGCCATCAGGACCGTCCGGATGGCATAACCCTTGGCGATGAGCACGCGGGCCTCCACTTCCTGCCGCGCACCGATCACTCCCTGATACGCCTCGGCGACCTTGGTCGGAGGATGGATGTCCTGCAGTCCGACAAAGAGGATCTCCACTCCCAGGCCCAGTTCGTCGGAGCGTTTCTGGATCGTCGAGCGGAGGTTTTTCGCCGCCTGTTCGCGGCCGGTCGACATGACTTCGTTCAGGTCCACGCCGACGAGGTAGCGGATGACTTCCCGCGTCGCGACCTTCTCCAGCATCCCGCCCGAGTTCGCATACGCGTAGGCGAACTTGTCGACGTCCCGGATCTGATACTGCACCGGGATGCTCACGGTCAGGAGGCTTACCGGCACGGAGACGCCGCCGGTGACATTGGTGGTGCCCGATTCGCGGCTGGCGACCAGGAGATTAAACTCCTCTTTGTAGTGGGCGACGTTCCATAGGATCGTCTTTGCGTGGTCGCCGTCCTTGGGGACGAAGCCGACGTTCAGCGTCTGCACTTCACGGGTCTTGAAGCGAAAAACTTCGTCGACCGGCCAGGGGACCTTGAAGTGGACGCCGGGTTCCAGCAGCCCGCCTGTGCGCGCACCGAAGCGCTCGAGCACGGCCTGTTCGCCGGGTTCGATGAAGACCACGCTGGTGGAGGCGATCAGCACAACGACCCAGATCGCCGCCCACTGGCCGATCTTCTCGCGGACCGTCTGGTAGAACCACGTCTCGGACACCTTGAAACCGAACTGGTAGTCGAGCGCCTGGCCGGCCGTGCGGAAGAGCGATTCCGGTTGGCCGACGATTCCCACCAACCGGTTGTCGTAGAGGATCCGGGCGACCTTGCCCTTCACCCTCGGCCGGTAGATCTCGGCCACGAGGGTCAGCAGCGTCTCCGCCGAAACCAGCCCGAGCAGGACCAGGAGCACCCTCGCGAGGTCGAGGTCGTAGCGGGGATATCCGATCAGGTTCAACGCCAGCGCCGCGGTCACGAGGAACGAGACGTAGGCCCCGAACAGCATGTAGCTGCCGCACGGCCGGAGCAGCCTCTGGTCGTCCAGGCGGGCCAGGCCCGCGGTGTATTTTCCGATCAGGAACAGGATCAGGCCGAACAGGCCGGTCACGGTCATCGCGATCGTCGAGCGTTCCTCGCTCACGTCCAAGGCCGCCTTGCCCAGGTAGTTCCACAACCACCAGGTCCCGAACCCGGTGCCGGCACAAAGAAGGACCGCGAAGACCCGGACGAAATACTTCTCGAACATCTCACGCGACTGCCGTGCCGCGAAGGTGTCCGCCTCGTCCGTGCTGAAAAGGTTGGTCGAGCCCTTCTGGCGGTTCAGCTCGTCGAACTCCAGCTTCTCCAGACGCTCCCTCTCCTCCAGACGCATCTGGAAGAAGGCCACCAGCGCGACCAGGAAGCCGACGCCCAAAAGGACGCCCGCCACCACGCCGGACGCCGACTTCACATACCGCGCCGCCACGAACGTCACCGCGGCGGCCGCCAGGAGGATGAGCCAGTTCACCAGCCCGATTCTGAGGTTGTTCTTCTCCATGTGCTTCAATTGAGCTCGCGCTCTTCAAACAGGATCATCGCCAACGCCAGTGCGGCGCCGCAATAGGCCGCGGCGTAGCCGGCGGCCCGGGCCACGTAGCCCCAGGGGATCGATTTCTGGCCCATGTCCAGGGCGTCCACCACCCAGAAAAGCTGCCAGTTCGGAGTCACGGCATAGGCCACGTTCGCCCACACCGAACCCTCCCCTGCGGGCCGGCCGAACAGGTAGTCGGACATCAGGCCCAACACGAAGACCGCGACGCAGACCGACAGGGTCGGGATCACTTCCAGCCGCGTGGAACAGGCCAGAGCCAGCGCCGCCAGGATCCAAAGCGCCAGGAGGATCAGGATGGCGCACGGGATCATCTGCCAGTTCACCTCCGGTTTGGCCACCGTCCACGGCACCTCGCGGTCGTATTGCCAGATGATGATGAACCCGATGGTCAACAGCAGGGTCATCGCGAAGACCGCGTCCGACATGAACGTGCGGCGCAGGAAGAAGTTGGAAAACCCCGCGGCAACATAGGCCGCGGCGATCGATCCGACAAAAATCAGGAGCGACACGTAGTCCGCCGAGCCATACGAATCGAAGGCCATCTTCGACGCCGCCATGCAGCCGAGCAGGTTCAAATAGGTGATCACCGCCAACGCCATCATCAGTCCCGAGAACTTGGCGATGAGGAACTGGAAACGGCTCACCGGCTTGGACAACACCGCCAGGGCCGTTCCCGTCCGGATCTCCCGGGCCACCGCAGCCGAGGCATTCAAAACCGCGCCGAACAACCCGGACAGAAGCATCACGGCGAGGACCGAGTTGCGAACCAGCTTGGGTTCGTCGCCGAAGCCGAAGTAGTTCACGCACGAGAGGAAGACGCAGAAGATCGTCGAGACCGTGGCCAGCAGCAGGAACACGGGCTGACGAATCAGCTCCATGAACGCGTTGACCGATATGGTGACGAACTGTCGCATCTATTGATTTCTTCCAGTGCTCGGAAACAGGCCCCGGAACCTAGAGGTCCCGGAACCGTTTGCCAACGGCGAAGCGGATTCAGGTGTCTTCGACCACCAAACCCACCCGGCGTTCGGCCATGGCGAAACCGCCGCCGAAACGCCAACTGGTTGAAGCGCCGGACCGTAAGCCGATCATCCGACGGGGGCAAAGTGAGCGTCTGCCCGCACAGCGGCCCGCGGCAAAGCCGCGGAATGACGAACGACGAAGGCCAGATGCCGAAAAGTGGGTCGGCGTCATCCGATTCGGGATTGGGCCTTCGTCATTCGTCATTTGGCATTTCCTGTTCCCCTCCGCAGCCTAGCCCCATGGCTGTCATCGAAGTGCGCGGGCTGACGAAGGAATTCCGGACCTACAAGAAGGCGCCCGGCTTCTGGGGCGCCGTCCGTGGCCTGGCCAAACGCACCTACGAAGCCACGGCCGCCGCCAAGAACGTCAGTTTCACCGTCGAAGAAGGGGAGCTCGTCGGCTTCCTCGGGCCCAACGGCGCCGGCAAGACGACGACCCTCAAGATGCTGAGCGGCCTGCTCTACCCCACCCGCGGCGACGCCACCGTCCTTGGCTACACGCCGTGGCAGCGGAAAGACGGTTTCCGCCAGCAGTTCGCCCTCTTGCTCGGCCAGAAGAACCAACTCTGGTGGGATCTGCCCGCCCGCGAATCCCTCGAACTCAACGCCAAGATCTACGGCCTCGACCCCACCCGTTCCCGCAAGACCGTCGACGAGCTCACCTCCCTCCTCGGCGTCGGCGAGAAGCTCAACGTCATGGTCCGCGAGCTTTCCCTCGGTGAACGCATGAAGTTCGAGCTCATCGCATCTCTGCTCCATGAACCCAAGGTCCTATTCCTCGACGAGCCCACCATCGGCCTCGACGTCGTTTCCCAGAAGACGG
>JAYUUX010000380.1:0-6765 GCA_043754645.1 Verrucomicrobiales bacterium
CGTCAGCAGGCGGTCGAGCACGTCCTTGGCGTCGGCGTTCATGATCAGCGCGGCGCGGGCGAGGACGACGATGCTGGCGGCGCTGTCCCGGTAGGCCCACGGCCGGGCACGCCAGAGCTGGCTGATGGCCTCAAGCTGTTCGCGGGCTTCCGCCGGCTTGTTGGCGATGCGCAGGAGGTCGTGCGACAGCATCCGCAAGCGGACGCTGAAGGAGTAGCGGACGATGCCGTTGGAGACCGAGTTCATCGCCTCGGCGTAGCGGCCGAGCGTGGTGAGGGCCTCGACGTTGAGGATGCGCCATTCGTCGCCGAACTCGCCTTCGCGGATGGCCTTCGACGATTCGGTCACGACCTTCTCGTATTCGCCGGCGACGAAGCTCTGCCGGAGCTTCTCGAGCGGAGTCGGTTCGGCGGCCACCACTGCGAGCGGATTGGCCGTGAGCGACAGGAGAACGAGGAGGAGGGCGGCGGGGCGTTTTAATCCACCGGCAACCGCCCAAAGGACGGAAAACGCGGCGAACGACATGGATTCAAGGCGCGGCATGGCGGGCTCGACTGGGTCTTCGGCTGGCTGCGGGTCGAAGATGGACGCAAACGTCGGAACCTCAAGCCCGAGATGCGGCAAACGGGGCAGGATCTTGCGGTGGCCAACGAAGCGCGGCCTTCCAGGCCCGGGCGATCGAGCACGACTGCAGGTCGGGAGTCCGCCATCGACGGCGACGCGCTTCGCAGGACGGCGAAACATCCCCCGGACCGAGTTTGCGCTCGCCGTTGCGGGCGGGTTGGAGGACAAGGCCACTGTCACCCGCATGAAACCCCGCGCGTTTGCCCTGCTTATCTCCGTCGTTTCGTGGTTCCTCCTGTCCGGCGTCGCCGACGCCGCCGAGCGCCGGCCAAACATCGTCGTCGTCATCGCCGATCAGTGGCGCGCCCAGGCCTTCGGCCACGCGGGCGATCCCAATGTCCGCACGCCGCGCTTCGACCGGCTCGCGTCGGAGAGCGTCCGCTTCGTCAACGCCGTCAGCGGCATGCCCGTCTGTTCGCCCTTCCGCGCCTCGCTCATGACCGGCCAACGCCCGCTCACCCACGGCATCTTCGTCAACGACGTCCAGCTCGACACCAACGCCGTCACCATCGCCAAGGTCCTCCGCGCGTCCGGCTACGACACCGCCATGATCGGCAAATGGCACATCGACGGGCGCGGCCGGTCGAGCTACATCCCGCCCGAACGCCGCCAGGGCTTCGACTACTGGAAGGTGCTGGAATGCACCCACGCCTACTCCAACTCTTTCTACTACGCCGACAGCCCGGAGAAGCTGAAGTGGCCCGGCTACGACACCTTCGCGCAGACCAAAGACGCGTGCGACTTCGTGAAGACCCGCGCCAAGACCGGCAAACCCTTCGTCCTGTTCCTCGCCTGGGGCCCGCCGCACGATCCCTACTTTACCGCCCCGGCCAAGTATCGCGCGCTCTACGATCCTGCCACGCTCAAGATCAGGCCCAACGTCCCTGCCGCGCTCGAAGCCGAGACGCGCAAGATCCTCGCCGGCTACTACGCCCACTGCACCGCGCTCGACGACGCCATGGGCGAACTGCTCGACACCCTCAAAGAATCCGCCGCGGCCGACGACACCGTCTTCCTCTTCAGCGCCGACCACGGCGACATGCTCGGCTCGCAGGGCCAGTTCAAGAAGCAGCGCCCGTTCGACGAAGCCGTGCGTGTCCCCATGCTCGTCCGCTGGCCCAAGGGTCTCGGGACCCAGCCGCGTTCTCTGGAAGCTCCGATCAATTCCGAGGACCTCATGCCCACGCTCCTCGGCCTCGCCGGCGTGCCCATTCCCAAGACCGTCGAAGGCCTCGACTACAGCGGCCATCTGCGCGGAGGAAAGAATCCTGGCGACAACGCCACCGTCATCCTCTGCGCCTCGCCCTTCGGCGAATGGGAACGCCGCGTGGGCGGCCGCGAATACCGTGGCGTCCGGACCGAACGCTTCACCTACGTCCGCGACCTGAAGGGCCCGTGGCTCCTCTACGACAACGCGACCGATCCCTACCAGACCAACAACCTCGTCGGCCTCGCCGCGCAGGCCGAACTCCAGACCAAGATGGACGCGCTGCTCTCGCGCAAGCTGAAGGAACGCGGCGACGAATTCCGCCCCGGCCCCGACTACATCCGCCAATGGGGCTGCACGGTGAACGCGAATGGGACGGTGCCGTATGCGAACTGAAGCGGATCAACCGAACGCGACCCATGTCCGCTCCGTATTCAGGTCACTACCGCTAAACCCGCCCGCCTGACTTCGCGACGGCCTGCGCGAGTTTCCCGCGCACGAAGGCGACGCAACCGGGAACCTGAGCCTCGCTCAAGCCGTGGAGGAAAACCGGCCCTGTGAAACCGCTCTTGTGCAGCAGCGCCATGTAACGCTCGTAGTCGAGCTTGCCTTCGCCGGCCGCCTTGTGGCCCGCGTCGCCGTCGCGGTCCAGGTCCTTGGCATGCGCCATCACCACGTCCTTGCCGACGAGCGCGAAGGCCTCGTCCAGCACCTCGCTCATGCGGGGAAGCTGGCCCGCGTGGAAGAGATTTGCCGCGTCCATCGTGATCTTGAGATGCGGCGAACCGATCTCGTCCATCAGCCGCCGCGCCTTCAACGCCGAGTCGACCACGTTGTTGACCTCGGGTTCGACGCCCAAGACCACGCCGGCCTGCCGGGCGATGTCCGCCGCCTCGCGCACGCAGGCGACCATGTCCTTCCAGGCTTCCGGGGTCGTGTTGTCCGGATGGCGCAGCCACATGCTCTGGCGATTGCGCGTGCCGCTGCAGATGTGAATCCGTGGGATCTTCAACTCCTTCGCCAAGGCCGCCAACACGCGCAGCCTGCGTAGTCCCGTCGTGCGATGCTCCGCCTCCGGATGGGCCATGTTGAAGGTGCCGCCGAGCGAGGCGACCGTGATGCCGCGCACGGCCGACTCGGTGCGGATGCGTTCGGCCAAGCCTGCTGGAATCTCGTCCGGCATCGCGGCGATGCCGGCGCAGTCGAGGCTCAGTTGGACGTGGAGGGTTCCGTTGGCTTTGGCTGCATCGAGCCGCTGCTGCAACGAAGGCCGCACGAACGTCGCCAGCAGGATGCCGATCTGCATGGTCGGAGCCGGCTCGGTCGCGACGAGCGGACTTCGTGCGAACGCGGCTCCGACCGCCAGCGCGCCTGCGGTGCAGAGGAACTCGCGTCGTGTCCCGAGGATGCCGTTCGGCGGAAGGGAGGGTTTCATAGGAGGAGGAATTCGTTGGTGACGATACGACCGGCTTCGATGGAGCTGCAACGGGAACCAGCCCCGCCAGTTGCCAGCATGGAACGATGCACGAGAGGACTGCCAACCCCGCGTCTCGACTTGTCCCGGCGCGATGTTTGAATGCCGCCATGACCCGCAAGCGTTGCCTGTGGTTGGCCGCCGTTCTCCTGCTCCTTGTCTCGGCGTTCTTCGTGCGTGGGCACTTCTATCGGCTCGAGCAGGAACGATTGAGGATCCAGTGGAAAGATGCCGCGCTTCTCCGTCTGGCTGCGCTCGCAGCCAACCCGGCGGCCATCGCCACGGAAATGGGAAGCATTAAGGATCGAGGTGCTTTGGAGTGGACGGGTGACCGGTTGCTCGTGATGACCAATGGGGAATACCTAGTGTTCGAGTCGCGACACGGGTTCAACAGCGGCTACATCAACCACCTCTTCCTCGCTCGCGGCTCGAACGGCAAATGGCTCTACAGCACGTATCACTTCTGCAACAGCCTGGTGGCGATTTTAGGAGACGATCCTCCCGGCTCGATTGCGGAATTCTCCAAGCGCTACTCAGCCCGCGAATTCGACGGAAAGTCCGACGTGTGTCTCGAGAAGACTTGGCCGGAGTAATAACATCATGAAACGACGACAGTTCCTCCAACACCTCGGCGTCGCGGGTCTTGCGGCGGCTTCGCTCGGATCCGTGGCTGGTTGCCGCACGGCGGGAAGCGGAATCGCAGAGGGCTTGTTCGAGCTTTCCGTGGCCGAGATCCAGCGGCGGATGGCGGCGGGTTCGCTCTCGTCGGAGCAGCTGACGAACTATTTCCTCCGCCGGATCGACCAGCTCGATCGCAACGGCCCGCGAGTCAACTCCGTCATCGAGTTGAATCCCGAGGCGCTCGCCATCGCCCGCGCGCTCGACGACGAGCGGCGCACGAAGGGTCCGCGCGGTCCGCTCCACGGCGTGCCCGTGCTCCTCAAGGACAACATCGCCACGCATGACCGCATGCAGACCACGGCGGGGTCGTTGGCCTTGGCCGGGTCCATCGCGCCGAAGGACGCGTTCATCGTCGCGCGGCTGCGCGCCGCCGGGGCCGTCCTGCTGGGCAAGACCAACCTGAGCGAGTGGGCCAACTTCCGCGGCAACCGTTCCATCTCCGGCTGGAGCGGACGCGGCGGGCTCACGCGCAATCCGCACATGCTCGACCGCAGCCCGTCCGGCTCCAGCTCGGGTTCCGGCGCGGCCGTGGCGGCGGACTTTTGCAGCGTGGCCGTCGGCACGGAGACGGATGGTTCCATTGTCTCACCCGCGTCCTACTGCGGTATCGTCGGCCTTAAGCCCACCGTCGGTTTGCTCAGCCGCTCTGGCATCATCCCCATTTCGTCCACGCAGGACACGGCCGGCCCCATGACCCGCACCGTGGCCGATGCGGCCGCGGTGCTCGGAGCGATGGCGGGAATCGATCCGACCGACGACGCTTCCGCCAGCTCGAACGCCGCGTTGGCCAAGCAGGACTTCACCCGCTTCCTCGATCCAGCCGCGTTGAAAGGCGCGCGCATCGGAGTCGCGCGGAACTTCTTCGGCTGGCATCGCCGCATCGACGTGGTGATGGAAGCGGCCCTTAAGACCTTGCGCGAGCAGGGCGCGGAGCTGGTCGACACCACCGGACTGCCTCCGCGTGCGGCTCTGGGGGATGCGGAGTTCCAGGTGATGCTCTACGAGTTCAAGGCGGGACTGAACGCCTACTTCGCCTCGCTTGGCGATGCCGCGCCCGTGAAGTCGCTGGCGGAATTGATCGCCTTCAACGAACGCAATGCCGACCGCGAACTGAAGTTCTTCGGCCAGGAGACGCTGATCGAAGCGCAGACCAAGGGACCGCTGACCGAGGCGCGTTACTTGGAGGCGCTGGCCAAGTGCCGCAAGTGGTCCCGCCAGGACGGCATCGACGGAGTGATGGACCAGCATCGCCTCGACGCCCTCGTGGCGCCGACGAGCGCCCCGGCCCACGCGATCGAGCTGCTCTCGGGCGATCGTGGGCTCGGCAGCAGCTCGTCCTACGCGGCTGTCGCGGGGTATCCGACGATCACGCTGCCGGCGGGGATGATCTTCGGATTGCCGGTCGGCATCTCGTTCTTCGGCCGCGCGTGGAGCGAAGGAAAATTGATCGGCCTTGCCCACGCCTTCGAACTCGCGGCGAAGGCAAGACGATCGCCCAAGTTCCTCCCGTCTTTCGACGAACGGTTGGATGGGTGAGGCCGTAGGCCGGCGGCTCGACCGGGCCAGGAGATGTTCATCCGCGAAGGGCGCGAAGGAACGCGAAGAATTTCCAAGCGACGGAGCGCCGAGCGGGAGCTCGGCGCGCCGGAAGATTTTAAGCGCTTTCCTAAGGCTTCCGTTCGCACTGCCACAGCTCGGATGGCAGCTCTCTCTTCGCGTTCCTTCGCGCCCTTCGCGGACAAACCAAAGGTTGAACTTCCTTTGGCCTTTGGCCTTCGGACTTCGTCATTCTCCCAGCCGTCGCCTCTCGACGAACCCATCCGCAGGCCTATGCTCGCTGCCGCTGCCGGAGGCGGATGCTTTAAGCGGCGACGAAGTTGATCCGTGATGAATGACGAAACGTTGAGCACGCGCCTGAAGGCCGCCGCCGAACTGCTGGAAGAGGCCGCGCGCAACCGGTCTATACTGGCCGTGTTGACCGAGGAGGAACGCGCGCGCTTTCTCCAGGCCGCCGGTCAGATCTACTGCCCCGATCCCGCCGAACGGCGCCGCCTCGTGAAGGCCAAGGTCCGCAAGCTGAAGTCGGAGAAACGCGAACGCGACGACGTGGTCCTGACCCAGACCGGCATCCGCAAGCTCCGCAGCCAGCCCGTCTTCACCACGCCGAATTTCCTCCCGCCCGCCGGCTTCGAGCAGGTCGAGGTCACGGACAACCCGGACTTCCGCGAAGTGGTCGAGCCGCAGAACTGCTACATCTGCAAGCAGGACTACAAGGTCATCCACCACTTCTACGACCAGCTCTGCCCGGCCTGCGCGGAACTCAATTTCCGCAAGCGCACCGAATCCGCCGACCTGCGCGGCCGCGTCGCGCTGCTCACCGGTGGACGCGTGAAGATCGGCTACCAATCCGGCATCAAGCTGCTGCGCGCCGGGTGCCAGTTGATCGTAACGACGCGGTTCCCGCGCGACTCCGCCGCACGGTATGCGATGGAGCCGGACTTCGCCGAATGGGGCCATCGCCTGGAGATCTTCGGCCTGGACCTGCGCCACACGCCGAGCGTGGAATACTTCTGCCGCCACCTTTTGGCCACGCGGAACCGGCTCGATTTCATCGTCAACAACGCCTGCCAGACCGTACGACGTCCGCCGGATTTCTATCAGCACATGATGGAGCTGGAGACGGCGTCGCTCGACACGTTGCCGGAGAACGCGCGCCGTCTGCTCGGCGCCTACGAAGGCCTGCGCGGCGTGACCGGCCTGATCCCTGCCGCGGCGTTGT
>JAYUUX010000381.1:0-3349 GCA_043754645.1 Verrucomicrobiales bacterium
TCCATGAAACCAAGCCTTCGCATACTCGCCGCCCTCGGACTCGCCATCGCACTTCCCTCGATCGCCCAGGCCATCAGCGCCGACGACATCGTGAGAACCCAGAAGATCCTCACCACCGTCCTCGAGCTTTCCGCCAAATATCCCGCCGCCGGGAACCTCACCGCCCCGGCACCACAGACGAACCAGGCCGGACCGTATTTCCTGCCCTACAACTCCAAGGGAGAAACGACCGAATGGGCCAACAAGGCCATCAACGCGCAGGTCGGCGCAGCCCTCGGCGCCAAGGCCGGCGAAGAAGCCGGGAAAGCCGTCACTTCCCGGATTCCGTTCGGCGGTCTGCTCAACGGAGCCGCCAAGAACAAGGGCAAGGAACTGGGAGCAATCGCCGCCGTCGGCGGAGCCGAGTTCATCAAGACTTCGTCCGACCAGTCCTTCGCCAACCTCGACGACTACGCCGTCCATCTGCACGTCACGCACGCCGGCAACCCAAACTTTGCCCTGGCCTTGGCCACCGCGATGGCGATCTATCCTTCGCTGGAGAAGAACTACCAGCCTTCGATCAAGGGCGCCTATGAGCGCGCAGCCAAGGCGGCCAAGGCCGCTCCGAAGAAGTGATCGAAGGCCTTGCCGAGGCGATCGCAGCCCGCCGGATCAGCGGAGAAGTGCCTGATATACGAGCGTGTTGAAGCGTTCGTAGAGCTGGAACTCCGCGTTCGGCGTGTGCTGCGCCCAGATCATCGCGATGACGCGTTCCTTCGGGTCGATGCTGCAATAGGCGGTCGTGGCGCCGTTCCATCCGTAGGTTCCCTGCGAACCCAGCCAGCCGCTGCGCGCCACGTCGGTCCGCACCTCGACGCCGAGACCAAAGCCGTCGGACACCGGATAGATCTTCGTCGGTTTCGCGAGGCCGAAGAGATGGTCCATGGTCATCAGCTCGACCATTTTCGGGCTGAGCAGACGCACGCTCTCCAGTTTGCCGCCGCCAAGCAGCATCTGCGCGAACCGCATGTAGTCGGCCTGGGTGGAGAACAACCCGCCGCCGCCCGACGGCCAGGCCTGCTGGCGCGTCTTCGGCGGGTTGGACTTCAGGGAGCCATCCGCCTGACGCGCATCCATGGCCACCTGGCGGGACCGCTTGTCCGCCGGAACCTCGAACGCCGTGTCCTTCATCTTGAGCGGCGTGAACACCCGCTCCTGCAGGAACACGTCGAACGGCTTTCCGGAAACCACCTCGATCAGCCGGCCGACGACGTCCGTGGCCGGACCGTAGACCCATGCGTCGCCGGGCTGATGGAGCAGCGCATGGGTGGACAATTCCCGCACCATGTCGGCCAGCGAGGCAAAACCGCCGTCCACCTTCGTCGGCCCGCCCGCGTCCCGGCGCGTCACCGGCGTGGATCCGCTCAGGCCCGCCGTATGCGTCAGGAGATGCTTCACCGTGATGGGTCGGACCGCGGCCGAAAATGCCGGGGGTTGGTTGGAGCCGCTCGTCAGCACCCTGACGTCGCGGAACTCCGGCAGATGCTCGTAGACCGGATCGTGGAGACCGATCCGTCCTTCCTCCACCAGCATCAGGAGGCCGACGGTGGTGACGATCTTCGTCAGGGAGGCGATCGCGAAGATGTCGTTCGTCCCCAGCGCCGAGCCGGCCGTTCGTTCGCCGTAGGCCTGCCAGACCACGATCTTCCCATCGCGGACCACCAGTGTGGACAAGCCGGAATACTTCCTGTCGTCGACCAGTCCCTGCGCGAAGCCGTGGAGGCGTCCGAGCCGGTCGGGCGCGAAGCCGGCCTGGCTCGGATCCGTCTGTGGCAGCGGATCCGTCTGGGCTGAAACGGAAAGGACGAAGGCAAGGAGCAGGATCGGGAAGGGCTTCAAGTTTCGCATGGCAGGGAGTTCTTTCAATCTGAAGACCCGGACGACTTTGTCACCCACTCTTCCCGGCCGGCGGATCACGCGCCGCGCCAACCGACAACAAGACTGGCCAACCGGGGTTCCCTCACCCAATCCTCGACCCATCACCCCGGATGCTCCACGTCGTGACACAACACGAACCCCATCGAACTGAGACGCCGTTGGCCGTCGCTGCGAGCCGCGTTCGACGGCTCGGGTGGTTTGCCGTGGTGGCGGTTTCGCTTGCCGCCCTCGGCGCCCGCGCCGCCGGTCCAGCCGTTGATGTCTCTCGGCTGCCGGCCTCGTTGGCGCAGCCCGTGGATTTCACCCGCGACATCCGGCCGATCCTTGAGAAATCCTGTTTCTCCTGCCACGGACCCGACAAACAGAAAGGCGACTACCGGCTCGACTCGGCCATCGCCGCCGTGAAAGGCGGTGAGAACTACACTCCTGCGATCAAGCCCGGCGATAGCGCCAACAGCCCTTTGATCCATCTGGTGTCGGGGCTCGTTCCGGACTCGAAGATGCCGGCCAAAGGCGATCCCCTTACCAAGGAACAGATCGGACTTCTGCGCGCCTGGATCGATCAGGGAGCCAACTGGGCCGACGACGGACGACCGGAAGCGGATCCCATCAAATCACACTGGGCCTTCCAGCCGGTCACCCGGCCACCGGTGCCGCGAGCCGCCAATCCGGTCGACCACTTCGTCAACGCCGGACTCAAGGCCGCCAACCTCGCGCAGTCCCGCGAAGCCGACCGCGTGACCCTCATGCGCCGGCTCTACTTCGTCATGCTGGGCATGCCCCCAACGCCCGAAGAGGTGGCGGCGTTCATCGCGGACAAGAAACCGCAGGCTTTCGAGCGGCTTGTGGATCGTGTGCTCGATGACCAGCGCTACGGGGAACGTTGGGGCCGGCACTGGCTCGACGTCATCCGCTTCGCCGAGAGCAACGGTTTCGAGACGAACCGCGAGCGGCCCAACGGCTGGCGCTTCCGCGACTACGTGATCGGGGCCTTCAACAGTGACAAGCCCTACGACCAGTTCATCCGCGAGCAGATCGCCGGCGACACGCTGGGAGCCGATGTCGCGACCGGCTTCCTCGTCGGCGGACCGGTCGACATCGTGAAGAGCCCGAACATCGCCCTGACGGCGCAACAACGGGCCGATGAACTCGACGACATGGCCGGAACGACGGGCACGGCTTTCCTCGGGCTGACTGTCGGCTGCGCGCGGTGCCACTCGCACAAGTTCGATCCCATTTCCCACACCGAGTATCATGCGATGACGGCGATGTTCGCCGGTGTCCAGCATGGCGAACGCGCCCTGCCCCAGCCGCCGGCGCGCCGGGAGGAGATCGCAAAGCACGACAGCCGGATAAAGGAACTGGAGTCCAAGCTCGAGCGGTTCGTTACAAAACCGGACCCCGCGAAGGCGTCCACCAACTTGGCCGGCAA
>JAYUUX010000382.1:0-5017 GCA_043754645.1 Verrucomicrobiales bacterium
GGAAAGTGGTCTGCGTCCCGTCGAAGCGGCTGTTCGAGTTGTTGGGAAAGCCGTTCAGGTGGGAATACTTCCCGGTCAACACCGTGGCCCGGCTGGGGCCGCAGATGGAGTTTGGCACGAGGCAACGGTCGAAGCGGACGCCTTCCTTGGCGATGCGGTCGAGGTTGGGCGTGTCGAGCAGCTTCCTCGGATCATCGTAGGCGCTGATGGCCTGGTAGGCGTGGTCGTCCGAGAAGATGAAGACGATGTTCGGCTGTTTGGCCTTGGCGGCGTCCGCAGCGGAAGCGGTGACGCCGACGACGGCCAGAGCCACGAAAAGAATAGATGCGAGGCGCATGGAGGATGGGTCTTGCCGGCAATCGGTAAGCCAATCGGCACGCGCTTGGAAGCCCCGACTTGGAGCCACGATCCAGCTTTCGACTTCGTCCCTGGGGCCTACTTTTTCTTGCCGGCCTTGTCGTCCTTCTTCTCGCCGCACTTGCAGAGCCACTCCGCGTTCTTGCAGGCGGAGCAGATGGTCGCGTCGTATTCGAACCGTGCGGTGATGAACTTGGTCGAAGGCTTCTCCTTGAACTGGACCACCAGCAGGTAGGAGTCGCCTTTGAGCGCCGGGAAGACGAAGTGGTCGCCGGCCTTCTCGACCTTGGGCTTCTCGGGATTGGCGCGGTCACCGCCCGTGACGACCAGTGTCTGGTCCTTGAGCGCGACCGGTTTCATGTCCTTGTCCAGGACTGCCACGTGGAACTTGCCGTCCTTGAGGGTGACCTCGCCGTGGATGGTTTCGTTGGTGCTGAACTCGAGGATGCGGCCGCCGTTCGGCCCGAGTTCAACGCCGCCGTGGCCGAATGCGCTGGCGACGCCGAGCGAGAGCGCGGCAATGAGTGTGAGGAGTGTGGTTTTCATGTGTTGGTGTGTATGTAGTCCCGCCTTCAGGGGGAAAGGAGTTGGATGAGTGGCGAAAGCGCCCGGTTGTTCCGGGGTCGTCGTCGTGGGGTAGCATTTGTTCCGCCTGAAGGCGGTGCTACGTGCGAAAGCGCCCGGTTGTTCCGAGGTCTTCGTCATGGAGTGAGGTTTGTTCCGCCTGAAGGCGGTGCTACGTGCGTGGCTACGCGCAGGGCCGCCTTCCTGCCGAACGTGTAGAACACCGTCGGAGTGACCGCGAGGCCGAGCAGCGTGGAAGTGACAAGCCCGCCGACGATGACGACGGCCACGGGGTGGAGAATCTCCTTGCCCGGTTGATCGGCGGCCAGCACGAGCGGGATCAAGCCGATGCCGGCCGAGAGCGCGGTCATCAGCACGGGCACGAGGCGTTCCTGGGTGCCACGGATGACCATCGCCTTAGTGAAGCCCTCGCCCTCGTGCTGCATGAGGTGCAGGTAATGCGAGATGAGCATGATGCTGTTGCGCGCGGCCACGCCGGCCACCGCGATGAAGCCGACGAGCGTGGCGATGGAGATATTGTTCAGCATGATCCAGGTCAGGACGAGCCCGCCGACCAATGCGAGCGGGATGTCGAACAGGACCTGGAAGGCGAAGAACGGCGTGCGGAAGTAGCCGTAGAGCAGGAAGGCGATGACGATGAACACGACCCCGCTGAGAAGCGCGATCCGTTGCGACGCGTCGCGTTGGGCGAGGAACTCGCCCTCGAAGGAGACGAAGTAGCCTTCGGGCAGCGTCACCTTGGCGGCGACTTCCTGTTGCAGCTTGGGCACCAGCGAGGAGACGTCGCGCACGGTCGGTTTGATCGCGAGCGCGAAGCGCCGCTGGCTGTTCTCGCGGAAGATGACGTTGGGTCCCTTGGCCTCGCGGACCTCGGCGACCATCGACAAGGGCACGCGTCGGATCGTCGCATCGCCGTCGTGCACTTCGATCGGGAGTTGGGCGATGCGTTCCGGCGACTCCCGCCATTCCTGCGGCAGGCGGATGACGAGATCGACGGTGCGTTGGCCGTCGCGCAACTGCGCCACGGGCTTGCCACCGATCAGCGTCGAGAGGGTGTCGTTGAGCCTGCCCGGTGTGATCCCGTAAGCCGCGGCTTTGTCCCGGTCGGCCTCGATGCGTAGTTGAGGAATCGTCGATTGCTGGTCGAGCTTGCAGTCCTCGAAGCCAGGAATGGTCTTGGCGACAGTCTGGATCTGGATGCCGATGGCGCGGAGTTTTTCGAGGTCGGGTCCGAAAACCTTGATCGCAACGGGCGCGGAAACGCCGCTCAGCATGTGGCCGATGCGGTCGGCCAGCGGGCCCATCACGACGCTGAAGGTGCCGGGAACGGCGCGGACCTTCTTTCGGATGTCTTCGAGTATCTCCGCGCGCGACCGCCCTTTGGCGGCGCCGTCCGGTTCCCGGAAATCGACGTCGAACTCCGCGGTTGACACGGGCACCACATGATCGCCGCGTTCGGCGCGGCCGAGCCGGCGGCCGACCTTGCGGACTTCGGGGATGGCCAGCAGTTCCTGTTCGATCACGTCAGAGATCTTGTTCATCTCCTCGAGCGATGTGCCCGGCGCGGACGTGGTGGAGATGAGCGCGGTCTCCTCGCGGAATGCCGGCAGGAAATCCTTCCCCATCTGCGGATAGAGCGAGAACGCGGCGAGAACCGCCAGTGCCACAAGGCCGAGGAGCAGGTAGGGCTGGCCCAGGCCGAAGCGAAGCAGCGTGTGTTCGAGCAGCCATTTCATGCCGCGAACGAGCCGGGTGTCCGTATGTAGCCCCGCCTTCAGGCGGAACGCGGCTTCCTCGGCGCCATCGGTATCGGCCCCTGCATATGCTTCGGAAGGTTCCTTCCGGCTGAAGCCGGGACTACGGGCGAGGAGCAACGAGCACAGCACCGGGATGACGGTGAGCGAAACGACGAACGAGGCGACCATGCTGATGATGGTGGCGATGGCGATGGGCGAGAAGAGCCGGCCCTCGACACCGCTCAATCCCAGAAGCGGCAGGAACACGAGGATGATGAGCAGCGTCGCGTAGAGGATGGAGTTCCGCACTTCGCCGGAAGCCCGGGCGATGACTTCCAGCGCAGGTAGCCCCGCCTTTAGGCGGAACGCGGTGTCTGATTCTCCGGCGGTTGCCATCCCTCCATCCGCTCCTGCATTTGTTTCGGACGCTTCTTTCCGGCTGAAGCCGGGACTACGTGCGGCGTTTTCCCGCAGCCGGCGGTAGACGTTCTCCACGTCCACGATCGCGTCATCCACCACCATGCCGATGGCCACGGCGAGGCCGCCGAGTGTCATCGAGTTCACCGATATGCCGAACCATTTGAAAGTGAGCAGCGTGACGGCGAACGACAGCGGCATGGCCATCAGCGTGATGAACGTGGTCCGGAAGTTCAGGAGGAAGAGGAAGATCACCACCGTCACCATGATCGCGCCGTCGCGGATGGCCTCCTTCAGGTTTCCGATGGCGTGCTCGATGAAGTCCGCCTGGCGGAACAGCACGACGGCGTCGACCCCCTTCTGCAATCCGGGCTGAAGTTCGGCGAGCGCGGCCTCGATCTTCGTCGTCAACGCGAGCGTGTCGAAGCCTGGCGACTTCGTGATGCTCATGATGACGCCTCGGGTGCCATTCACGCTGCCGTCACCCCGCATCGGTTCGATGCCCCAGTCGACCTTGGCGACGTCCGAGATGCGCACGGGCCGGTCGTTGACCCGTTTGACCACGGTGCGTGCGATGTCCTCGAGTTGCACGGTCATCGCCAGGTTGCGCACCATGATTTCAGTGGAGCCAGAGTTGATGAATCCGCCTGTTGAGTTGCCGGCGGCCTCCTTGGCTGCGGTTTCGAGGTCCTCGTAGGAAACTGCGTGGGCCTGCATGCGCATCGGATCGGGCTGGACCTGCACCTGTTTGATGCCGCCGCCCATGTTCAGGATCTCGGCGATGCCGGGAATACTCTGCAGGCGCGGACGCACCACCCAGTCGGCCAGCGAACGGACTTCGCGCGGAGGAATCGCCGCATTCGTGCTGCGGAGGCCGACGAGGAGGATCTCGCCCATGAGCGACGCGACCGGCGTGAGGAACGGCTCAACGCCGGCCGGCAAGGTTCCGCGCACGCCCTGCAGCCGTTCCTGCACGAACTGCCGGGCCTTGTAGATGTCCGTGCCCCAGCCGAACTCGGCGTAGACGAGCGACAGGCTGACGTCGGAGTTCGACCGCAGGCGGGTGAGTCCGGCTACGCCCATGAGCGAGCGTTCGATGGGCAGGGTGACGTTGGCTTCGACTTCCTCGGGCGCCAGACCCGGTGCTTCCGTGAGGATGATGACCGTCGGTTTGGTCAGGTCCGGCAGCACTTCGACCGGCAGTTCCCGCGCTGTCTGTGCGCCGAGCACCAGCACGAGCAAGGACAACCCGAGCACGATGGCCCGGTTGTGCAGCGCGAAACGGATGAGCTTATTCAGCATGCGTATGTAGCCCCGCCTTCAGGCGGAACAGGGCATCCGAGTTGTGTGGGGTTTGCGGATTCATCGGGCGCGTTGGTCAGGAGTTGGTTTCCTTCCGGCTGAAGCCGGGACTACGTGCGGGCGTGTCGTAGGTAGCCCCGCCTTCAGGCGGAACACGGCATCCGAGATGTGTGAGGTTTGGGGATTCATCGGGAGCGTTGGTCAGGTGGTGGGTTCGTTCCGGCTGAAGCCGGGACTACTTGCGGGGCATCCCATGTTTTTCCGAAATCCTCCACGGGATACTCCCGCCAGATCCGCAGGGCCTCGTCGCGTCCGACTCCCGAGAGAAACTCTCCTGCGCTGCTCCACGGCCAGTCGGCCCATTTCTCCACCAAACCATGGTGGACGGGGTTGTTGTGGATGTAGTTCACCGTGGCCCAGAAGTGGCGGTCGTTGCGGATGGCGCGGTCCGAAACTCGATGGAAACAAGTCCGACCCCGCGCATCGTCCTCGCCGTTCCACGCGAAGGAAGTCCGACCGTGGAACTGGCCCATGAGCTTGGTTGTCTCCCGCAAGTTCCAAGTCTCGACGAGCGCGTGGTAGTGATTGGGCAAAACACACCAGGCGAAGGTTTGCTTGCA
>JAYUUX010000383.1:0-1575 GCA_043754645.1 Verrucomicrobiales bacterium
GCCCGCCGGATGGCCGACTACCACGGCCCGGGCGCCGTGACGCTCTTCGCCAACGGAGCCTGCGGAAACATCAACCACGTCGACACCTCGTGGGGCCGGGACCAGAGGGGATCCGAGGAAGCCAACCGTATAGGCACATTGCTGGCCGCGGCCGTCTTCCGGGCGGAAAAGAGTCTCCGCCGTGTCGAACCGGCCCAACTCCGAGCGCGGTCCGAGCTCGTCAAACTTCCCCTGCCTCCCGTGACTCCGGATGAAATCGCCGCGGCGCGGATCGATGTCCGCACCGCCAAGGATTCCACCCGCGACGGCTTCATGAAACTGGTGACCGCCTACAAGGTCCTCGACGTCGCGGCGCGGGAAGGCAAACCGCTTGAGGTCGAAGTGCAGGTGTTCACGCTCGGGGACGATCTGGCGTGGGTGAGCCTGCCGGGGGAGGTCTTCGTCGAACTCGGGCTGGCCATCAAACAACGCTCGCCCTTCCGCCAGACGATGATCGCCGAACTGGCCAACGGCAGCATCGGCTACATCCCCGACCGTCGCGCCTATGCCGAGGGCAACTACGAACCTGTCAGCGCCCGCTGCGCCGCCGGCGGAGGAGAAATGCTCGTCGACGTCGCCGTCAGGCTGCTCAAGTCCATCGCCGACGAAACGCGGAATGGACCAAAGGTGCGATGAACCGTCAGGAGGCGGCGGGCTTGATCGCGCTTCTGCGGAGATGCCACGAACAGTTCTCGACCTTGCCTCCGTCGGGCGCGCGCACGACGCTCCGCGCATGCGACTGCGTTGCATCGTCACCGCCGGCCCGACCTGTGAACCGCTCGACAACGTCCGGCGTCTGACCAATTTCTCCACGGGCAAGCTCGGCTCGAAACTGGCCGCGTATCTCGCTTCACAAGGCCACGACGTGGTGCTGCTCCGCGGCGAAGCGGCGACCTATTCGTTGCCGGTCGAGGGCGTCACGGTGGAGACCTTCTTCAGCACGGGCGACCTGGAAGCGGCGTTCGTCCGCCATGCCAAGACGGGTGCCGACGCCGTGTTCCATGCGGCGGCGGTGAGCGACTTCAAGTTCGGCCGCGTCTTCGACGGAACTCCGGAGGACGGGTTGACGGAGATTCACTCGGGCAAATTCTCCACCCGGACCGGCCGCCTCTTCGCCGAACTGGTTCCCACTCCCAAGATACTGCCGCAACTCCGCAGCCTCTTTCCGAAGGCCTGCATCGTCGGGTGGAAATACGAAGTCGATGGTGGACGCGAAGCGGTGTTGGCCAAGGCGCGCCAACAAATGGCGGACGGCAACACCGATGCCTGCGTCGCGAACGGCCCCGCTTTCGGCGAAGGCTTCGGAATTGTCCTGCCCGACGGCTCCGTTCATCCGACGACGGCTGAAAAGCTCCCCGAAGCGCTGGCCGTGCTGGCCTTGGAACGCGCCGTGATCCGTTAAGGCATCCGGGGAAACTCTGATTCAACGGGCTGATTCCCGAGCACCAAAGGTGCGGTCCCAAGCCAGCCCAGGGCAGCGCCCTGGGAAACGCGTTTGGAAACGGCCCAAGCCCTGAAGGGGCGTAACACCGGGAC
>JAYUUX010000384.1:0-2744 GCA_043754645.1 Verrucomicrobiales bacterium
GCCGGGGCAGGCTGCAGCGCCGTTCCCGTCCACAAGCAGCGGCTGGTTTCAAAGCCAGGCATGCTGTTCTCGGACTCGGCGGTGTTCGGCTACCAATCGAAGATCGGGCCCCAGATCGAATCCGGCGCCGCCGCGTCCGGCGGCGCCCAGGCTGCCGGCTGCACCTCGTGCCGTTGACTCCTCCTCTCAAAGTCACAAATGAAAACTAGATCCCTCGTTCCCGCTCTCCTGTGGCTCTTGGTCGCCGGCAACACTTTTGCCGTTGAATCCGCGCCTGGCTTCTCGCTGAAAAACCGGGCCTCCGGCAAAACGGTCAACCTCTCGGATTTCGCCGGCAAGATCGTGGTCCTCGACTTCTTCGCCTGGTGGTGCGGGCCGTGCGCCCAGTCGGCCCCCATCGTCGAGGAACAGATCCAGAAGCACTACGCGGCGAAAAACGGCAACCCGCACGGCATCCCAGTCCAGGTCGTCAGCATCAACGTCGAGGAGGAAAACCCCAAGAACACCGCCGCGTTCATCAAGAAGCATGGGATCAGCACGGTCTTGGACGACCAGGATGGCAAGACGCTGAAAAGCTACGGTGGCGAGGGCCTGCCACACTTCGTCATCATCGATGGAACTGGTGGCAAGACCGGCGCCCCGTCGTTCCGCGCGGTCTACAAGACATCGGGTTTCGAGGGCGCCGAAGTCCTGCGCGGTGTGATTGATGCCATCAAGGCACCAGCAAAACCCTGAACTATCCATTCGATGTCAGGCGTTCCCACTATACCTCGCTTCGGAGCAATCTTCGCTTTGGCGTTCCTACCACTGGCCGGCCTCGCGGCTGCCATGCCGGCGGCGGGCGGGCCTCCGGTCACGCAGCAGGTGCAGGCGGACTTTGAGGGTCTTTTTGCCAACGACGTAACGCTGACCCAAACCTCGCTCGGCTACAGTCAGAAGCGCCGGTCGGCGGAATGGTCGGCAAGCCTTGCTTGGAACAGCTACCGACTGGACTACGTCCCGGCACCGTTCGACTTCCTCGGTCTGCGCGAGTCCGTAGACGCCCACCGCGTCGCCGGACAACTGGGAGGGAAAATCAAGATCCTCGATCCTTTGGCGGCCGTTTTTTCGGTCGGTGCCTACGACGGATTCACGGACTTCCGGTCGCTTTGGCTGAACCAATACTACCGGCAACAGTTCGCCGCGTTCTTTCCCGAATACATCCGCGCTTCACCGAAAGGAGAAAACGGCACGGTAGGCCTGAGATGGGAATACCTCCCGACCGTGGGATTCCTCCAGGCTGACGTGAGCTATCTCCACGACGAGATTGCTCCCGGCTACGAGATCGATTTCGCCGGACTCAGGCGCGGACGGCCCAACCTCTACACGGCGAGCTACCACGTCTCGGCGGAAAACGTCCTGACACGGCGGGTCCGCCTGCTGAACGAATTCCGCCTCACCGACACGACCGATCGAGAGCAGCGCTACTCGTGGCAGGGCTCGCTCAACGTCGCGCTCGGCGAGAGCTGGATCGTCCGGGCGTTCGGCGGATGGACGCAGGAGGATCCGACGTTCGAGGCCTGGTATGGCGGAGGATCGGTCGAGTTCGAGCCGGCGCCCGGATGGCACTTCAGCGTGTCCGGCCGCTGGTATCGCGACACAGGCGAGATTGAAAACTCCCTGTTCTCAAACGCCGCACCGGGGCTTGAAGCCTGGCAGGTCGGGCTCGGCGTCCGACGCGTCTGGGGCGCCCATTCCATCAAGGTTTTCGCGGCGCCCTACCAAACCCGCTACGAGCCCTTCGGCATCGGCACCGCATTCTTCCAGAACCTCTACAAGAACCGATCGTGGCTGGCCGTGCAGCTTGCCTATTCGGCGGAGTTTTAACCCCAGAGTTCCCATCATGAAATCCCACACGCTGATCCGAGGCCTTCACTCGCAACCTCCGACTCCCGCAAGGGCAGAAGCGGTCGCCACCCGAAAAACCAACTGGTTGCCCAGACTTATGTCGTTCATCGCCTTGGCCTGGATCGCCGCGGTCTCGGCGGGCGCCCAGCAATATTCCGTGGGTCAGGTGGTCACCAACTTCTCGCTGATCAACCGGGCCAACGGCCAACCTGTTCAACTCACGGACTTCGCCGGCAAGATCGTCGTGCTCGATTGGTTCGCCTGGTGGTGTCCCTTCTGCCAAGCGGCCGCGCCCCAACTCCTCACGGGAATCGACCAGCATTACACGCCCCGCGGAGGCAATCCGGACGGGATCCCGGTGGTCCATATCGGCGTCAACCTCCAGGCCAACCAGGAGGTGCAGACGCAAAACTTCGTCACCCAAGCCGGACTGGATCTGGTCTTGAACGACTTCTCCAGGGCGGTCGCCAATCGTTTCGCGAGCGGTGGACAACCGATCTTCGCCATCATCAACGGCGTCACCAATTCCCCGACACACAAGCCATGGGAACTGCTCTACAGCCAACCCGGCTATGGGCAGACAACCTTCCCGATCAACCTGTTCCAATCCGCCATCGATGCCGTCAAGGCGGCACCCGTGCCGAGCCGGGTCGCGGGATTTCGTTCGCGGGGCGCCGGGACTCTGGATCTGACCCTCGAAGCCCGGCAGGGAAAACGATACCGGATCGAATCCTCGACCAACTTGGTCCATTGGACGTCCGCCATCAGCCTGACGGCGACAAATTCGAGCCACGTTGTTCAACTGCAAAACAGCGCCGGACAAGAACGCCGCTTCTTCCGGGCGGTCAATGAATGAC
>JAYUUX010000385.1:0-3655 GCA_043754645.1 Verrucomicrobiales bacterium
TGGCCGTGCCACGCGTCACCTATCCCGCCGACCTGCCGATCACGGCACGCAAGGACGACATCGTCGCGGCCATCCGCGCCAACCAGGTCGTCGGGATAGGTGACGCGTGGCACGGCCACGCGACGGCGTTCACGCAGGGCGACGGAAGCGCGGGCCTGTTCGAGCAGGCGGTTGAGGATGGGATCGTGCTTGTCCGGATGCAGCCGGTCCTTGAAGAGCCGGACCGCGCGCGCGCCGAGCCGCACCCAGTCGGGCAACATGGCCTGCTGGAGCAGCGAACGGAGTTCTGTGACGCGGGGGTCGTTCATGACCGGGGCGGAGGTTGTAGCGGAAACAACGGCCGGGGAAGAAGCGCTTAGTGGCCGGGAGAGGGATGATCCACAAAGGACACGAAGAACACAAAGCCCGGTAGGGCGCGTCACTCCGTGCGCGCCGTCGTGTGACCGAGCGGCATCGGTGTGGCTTGGGTCCGTCGGTTGGCAGTCGACGGCGGGCAGAGGACTGCCCGCCCTACCTGCGTCGGAGCGCCGAGCTCCTGCTCGGCATGAACGAGCCGGGTCAGAGACCGGCGTTCCGGCCGTTCTGCGGACTGGCCCTTGCGATCCGGGGAGGAACCACCAGTTTCCATCCGGCGAAAGCCGCCTTGATGCAAACCCGCGTCGTCCAACCCGAACTCCTCGACTCGCTTCCGTCGGAAGCGCCGGAGGCGGTGGCGTCGCGGCGGGATCTGCGGCGGATCAACTGGTTCATGGGTAACGGCCGGTTGATCGGCCGCGAACTGTTTCGGCGACGTCACCTGCCCGGCAGCTCGGCGCCACGCGGCGAAACCACCCTAGCGGAGCTGGGCGCGGGCGACGGGACGATGCTGCTGAAGATTCTCCAGTCTCAGGCCCGTGATTGGCACGGCGGGCGCATTTTCCTGGTCGATCGGCAGCCGGTCGTAACTTCGGAGACGCTGGATGGATTTCGGCGGCTCGGTTGGCAGGTCGACATCGTGGCGGACGATGTCTTTACCTGGCTCCGCAACGCGCCGATGACGGACATGATGATGACAAATCTGTTCCTGCATCATTTTGAGACCTCGGCGCTCGGAGAACTTCTCCGGCTGGTCGGCGAGCGGACGCGTGCGTTTGTCGCCTGTGAACCGCGCCGGTCCGCCTTCGCGTTGCTGGGCTGCCGGATGCTCCGGTTGATCGGCTGCAATCACGTGACCCGCCACGACGCGCTGGTCAGCGTGCGCGCCGGGTTCAAGGGAGCCGAACTGGGTGAACTTTTCCGAAGCGGAACCAAAACCGCATGGACCATCCGTGAAGCGCCGGCCGGTCCTTTCAGCCACCTGTTCGTGGCGACACGATGAGCACGCACAAACGCATCACCATCGTCGGAGGCGGCCTGGCCGGGCTCACGCTCGGTATCGGGCTGCGCCAGCGCGATGTGCCGGTGACGGTGCTGGAGGCGGGCTCGTATCCGCGCCACAAGGTCTGCGGGGAATTTGTCTCCGGTCGCGGCCGCGATGTTCTGCGGCGGCTGGAGATTGAGCCGAAGCTGATGGCCGCCGGGGCGAGGACGGGCGCCTCCGTGGAGTTCTTTGCCGATACGTTCCGCGCCGGACAACGGGCGCTTCCCGACGAGGCGTTGTGCCTTTCCCGCCATGCCATGGACTCCGTCCTGGCCGACGACCTGAAGCGTCTGGGGGGCAAGCTGGTGACCGGCAAACGGTCCACCGGCGAACTTGGCGAAGGGTTCATCCGCGCGACTGGCCGGCGTCCCCAGGCGCAGGATGAAGGCTGGCGATACTTCGGGCTCAAGGCCCATGTCCGCGGTGTCGCCCTCGAATCGGACCTGGAGATGCATCTCACGACGGCCGGGTATGTGGGCCTGTGCCGCATCGAGGGCGACGAGGTGAACGTCTGCGGGCTCTTCCGCTCGCGGGACCCCGTGCAGAGCCTCGCGCGCGACTGGAGGGATTGGCTGCAGGGCGCTCCCGGATCGCAGCTTTCGCGTCGTCTGGGCGGAGCCGTTTGGGACGAGTCTTCCGCCTGCACCGTGGCCGGGCTTTCCCTGGCGCCGAAGACCGCTTCGAAGCTGAAGGAATGCGCGGTGGGCGATTCGTTGACGATGATCCCGCCCGTGACCGGCAACGGCATGTCGATGGCCTTCGAGTCCGCCGAGAACGCGGTCGCGCCTCTTGCGGAATACAGCCGGGGCGAACGGACCTGGGAGGAGGCCGCCGCCGCGGTCGCGGCGGCGAACGATGGTGCGTTCTCCGGCAGGCTGCGTTGGGCGTCCCGGTTGCAGCGGGGCCTGATGTCGCCCCGGTGGTCGGCGGTCCTCTTCGAGACGGTGCGCAAATGCCCCAAGGCGCTCGATGTCTTCTTCCGCCTGACCCGCTGAAGGCTTGCCAGCCCGGGGCGGCAGGCCTACTCCGTGCGGCGTGTCGTTTGATCGCAGCCCAACGCGGCCCCGTCTCCTCCGATGGCGTGTGCCCGGAATCCTCCTGCTGTTGCTGGCCGCTTTCGAGTGCACGGGCCGCGATCTCTTCCGGTTGAACAGCGCCTATCTGGGCGATGGCCTCTTCGAGTATCGCCTGCGGGTGCTCGACGATCCGTTCATCGCCACGCTCAGGATCGAGGCGCTTTCGTTCCGGGGTGTCTGGAGCGGACCGCACGAGTTGCCGGTGGATTGGACGACCAACATCCAGACCGGAACCCTGATCGATCTCCGACCCATCACGCTCACCAATCTGGCGCTTCCCTACGAACGAGTCTTCCGCCTGCGCAGCGCCCAGACGAATTTCAAACAGCGGGTCTCCAGCGTCGTGGTGCCGCTCGCGGGGCAGTTTTCGACGAATGCCCCCGTTTTCGGGAGCACCGGATCGCTGGTCGGGCAGGGCGCGATGATCGCGCTGGCGCCGTGCCCGCCCGAGCAGGCCGACGGGTCGGACACGAACCTCACCACCCGCTTCGAGCTCTTCCGCAATCCGGTCATCCAGGAACTCGGTGTGGTCGACGGCGCACCTCGGTTCCTGACCCTGACCCATCAGGGCTCGGCCTTTCTGCGGCTCGAATCGTCCACCAACCTGGTGGACTGGTCGGCGGCGGCGGCCCTCCAGGCCACCAACGGCGTGAACCGCTGGACCAACGCCTCCGGCCTTGGGGCTGGGGAATCTTTCTTCCGGCTCCTGCATCTCGGACCTGCCTCTCCCGGCCCGTAAACGTTCGCGATTCATCGGCTTGGCGTCGGCCGTGACCGCGGCTGCGGCGGAGTCCGGAGCAAAATGCTATTCCCACCGAGGTTCCTTGTGACACACTCGGAACATGGGCATGAGACGAGAGGCCCGCGAGAAGGCGGTCCAGTTCCTCTTTCAACACGATTTGAATCCTCCCGAGAATCTCGAGGAGGCGCTGAACGTATTCTGGGAGTCGCAGAGGACGACCGTGCTGGAGGCCGAGAAGAACCACTCCGCCTTCGACGTCGCTCCCGCGCAGATCCCGCCGCCGACGGTGGCGGAAGCGACGCTGCGGATGTTTTCCGAGCCCTTGATCCGGGGGGTGCTCGACAACCTCGGCGAGATCGACACGGCCATCAAAAAAGTCGCCCTCAACTGGGACATCGCCCGCATGGCGGCGGTCGACCGGAACATCCTCCGCCTGGC
>JAYUUX010000386.1:0-3138 GCA_043754645.1 Verrucomicrobiales bacterium
ATCCTCGATCTCGAGATCAAAAAGGTTTCGGATCGCCTGAAGCACCAGAAGATCAATCTGACCTTCGACGAGACGGCCAAGGATTTCCTCGTCGAGAAGGGCTACGATCCGACCTACGGAGCCCGCCCGATGCGGCGTGCGGTCGAACGCCACCTCGAGGACCCGCTCGCCGAAGAAATTCTTCGCGGCAATCTGCAGGAGACCGAACCTGTCCTTGTCACCGTGGAAGAGGGCAAGATCGTGTTCCGCCAAAGCGCTTCGGCTGCCGGGGCGGGCGCGCTGTCGACCTAGTCCCGGTCGGCCTCCATTGATTCATGAAAGAGCCCGGGCAACCGGGCTCTTTTCTTTTGCAGTCGTGGGTTCGATGTCGTGCGAAGACGGACGATCAATTGGACATGCCGTAGAGGCTTGTCCTGAGCTCCGGAGGTCAGTTCTTGCCGATGCGGATGTTGCCGCCCGATGTGCGGAGATTCAGGTCCGGGCCGCCTTCACCCATCTTGCCGACGATCGAATGGCTCTTGGCGGTTCCCTGGATGGTGACCGGCAGATCGCACGTGACCGTTCCGCCCGAGGCCGACGCGTCGAGGTTTGCGGAAGTTGTTCCCGGAACTTTCAGGCTGATGTTTCCTCCGGCCGTCTTGAGGCTCATGGTTTCCTTGGGAGATTCAGTGAGTTGAAGGGTGACGTTTCCGCCGGATGTGCTGGCGTCGACGGTGCCTTTGCCTTCTTCGAGTTTGATGTTCCCGCCGGCCGTGCGGAGGTTGAATTTTCCGGATGCGCCGGCGATCGCGATGGAACCCCCGCTGGTCGAGGCGTCGACCTTCCCGCCTTCGACCGTCTTGAGTCCGATGTTTCCTCCGGCGGTTTTGGCGGAGAGGTCGCCGGCAATGGACTCGGCCTGGACTGAGCCGCCGCTGGTCTGAAAGGAGACGGTGCCGGTGAGCTTGGTCGCGGCGATCGATCCGCCCGCCGTCTTCGTCGAGATGGTGCCGGTCAGATCGGCGACCTTGGCGTTGCCGCCGGAAACCGAGAGATCGGCGTCGGTCTTCGTTGGGACGATGATCTCGAACTTCACCCTGAGTTGCGGTTTGTTCCAGCCCCAGCGCTGTGACCGTGGCGCTTTGCCTTCGGCGCGGATGGTGTTTCCGTCTTGGGTGATCGTGACCTGATATTCCTTCAACAGCTTGGCAGCCTCCGAATCGGTGGAGTTCTCGGCGTCCCGCGTGACTTTGACCGTGACGGTCTTTGTCTCGCTGCCGGAAACGGTCAGGGAACCCGATTCGACGTTGGCGACGAGTTTGCCGGGGCCGGAGAGGGTGAACGTCTTTTCGATGACGTCGCTCTTGGGGTCGGCGGCAAGCACAGGAAGCGTCATGGACAGGGCGAAAAGCCCAAGTGCGAAGCGGAGCTTGGCGGGAGAGATCATTTTCATGTTTGCAGGAAAACCCGGCGCGGCCGGAAAGGTTTCAACGTTCTAAGTGTTGCCCGTGATGGGTGTGTCTTGGACGACGAATCGGGGATCCGCAAAATTTGGCCGCCCTGCCTGAATGGACCCAAGCCCGGAGCGGGCGACCTTGGCGGAAACGTCCCGCCACACCGCGTCGAAGTCGTCCCGGAGTTCCTCTTGGCCGGCTTGGAGAAAGGCCGCAGCCAGCTGTGGGGAGAGCCTTGCCCGCGCCTTCGGACTCAGTCGTCGGCCGATTCGGGTCAGGGTCAGTTCTACCCCGGCAACGGTTGAGTGGGATCCAAGCCAGTCTTCGTCCCTCATTCGGATCAGGATGGCTTCGGTCCCTTCGGGAGCCAGCGGCAGCGCCCGCTCCAGACCGGAGAGAACTTCGGCGACGAACGGTCCGAGCGGTCGGCCGGTTCGCTTTTGGAATTCGACGGAGAGGAAATGGTCCCACACGACATCGAGGACGATGCCTCCTGTTCGACGCAGCCCTTCTGGCATGTTCGCCCTTGCGGCCATCACGCGGGGATGTCGGTCTGTCGCGGTGTCGATCAGCTCATGCAGCGACAGCCCTTGTCTGATCCGAAGGTCGCTGATCGAGTCCAGCTGGGAGCGACGGAACAGATCCGCCAGCCAGTTGCCCATCAGGACACGGTCGTCCACCGGCGAAAGAGCGAAGTGGGCCAGCCAATTCATGGGAATGAGCCTCCGGGCTTGGCCCGAGCATGGGAAGGCGAATGCCCCAGTTGTCCTCGGTCGAACTCGTGGTGAAGCCCGGATAATCCAAACGGGGCGGAAATGAGGAGCCTGCTAATTCTTCCTCCGGCATCGCGATTCCAGTTGGAGAACGGCGGGAATGCTTTCTAGCATCCGCACGTCGGAGGCGATTTCCCAGCCCCGGCTCCCCCAAGATGATCTCAACGTCAGCCATGTCCGTATCGGAAATGCAGCTCACGCTGCTCCAGTCGATCAACCTCCGGCTCGCCTTGCTCGGGCTACCGGCATTGCATTCGGTTCCGCCCGGGCCGCTCCAACAGGCGTCCGGCCAGTTGCTGGCCCGCAACCGCGAGACCAACCGGCTTCTGGCCAACTATCTCTGCCCGGCCGATTGGCGGATCCAGCAGTGGTTGAACGACTATCTCTACGACGTCTGCGCCCCGGCGAAACTGCCGTCGACAACCTTCATCCTCGACATGCCGGGGCTGGCCCGTGAGCTGTCGCTGCCGCCGGATGAGGACAAGTTCGTCTCCGACATCATCAGTTCCTACCGCGTCCGGAACGGCGTGCTGCACAATCCGGCCAAGGACCGCCGCACGACGGCCGGGGTTTTCCATGTTGCCGAAGGCGGCCTTCCGATCCCGGACGACAAGCTGGCGGTGCCGCTGGCGACGTTCGGCAAGATGCTGGCCGTGGCGCTTAATCCCCCGCGCGAACTGATGCGCCTGCCGATCACCGCCAGCCAGTCGGACCACGCCGAGTGTTTTGTTTCCCTGATGATCCGGCCGATCGTTTGCCCGGAGGTTCCGGGTTACTGCGAGGAGAAGCGCAGCGAGATCCGGTTCTTCGCCCCCGGAAACCTGGTCAGCAACCTCGACTTCGTCGAAACCATCTTCGGCAACGCAGGCGATCCGTTCCTGCCCGAAAACGACTCCGGCCTCGATGTGGACCATTGGTCCGGCCACACGGGC
>JAYUUX010000387.1:0-3590 GCA_043754645.1 Verrucomicrobiales bacterium
GGCACTTCTGGCGGTCGCCCTGCATGGCGTGGGCGGTCATGGCGATGATGCGGACATCGCGGTAGTATACGCGGCCGGACTGGCGGCCGATCTCACGGATGCGCCGGGTGGTTTCGTAGCCGTCCAGGTCGGGCATCTGGCAGTCCATGAACACGAGGTCGTATTCCTTCCGCTCCAATGCGGCGAGGACTTCGGCGCCGTTGGTGGCGATGTCGATCGTATGTCCGAGCTTGGCGAAGAAGCGCGAGGCGACCTTCTGGTTCACGAGATTGTCCTCCGCCAGCAGAATGGTGGGTTTCGTGCCGGCGGCGGCACGCCGCATGTGGTAGGTCGTGTTCGAGGTGGGTGGTTTGCCGGCCGGCGCGACGGGAATTGAGGGTTCACCCAGGTGACCCATGTCGTCGTCGGGAGAAGACATGGCTTCGGCGATTCCCTGAAACAAGGCCGACTGCTTGAGGGGCTTGCTGAGCCAGACCTCGATGCCGGCGTCGTGGGCCGACGATGCGAGTTGGGACCCGAGGGAGCTGGCCATGATCATGGCCGGTTGCCTCAGCATCGGGTCGGAGCGGATTGCGCGGGCGAGCTGGAGGCCGTCCATCTCCGGCATCTGCATGTCGAGGATGACGACGGGAAACGGATTGCCCGCGTTGTGGGCCGCCTTAAGCGCCTGGAGCGCGAGGGGGCCCGATTCGACACAGGTCGGGACGCAACGCCAGGCCTTGAGGTAGCTGTCGAAGATGCGGCGGTTGGTTTCGTTGTCGTCGACCACGAGCACGGCCAGCCCCGGCCGCAGCCATCGTTCCGTGGCGACCGAGTTCCGGTTCAGCTGCTTCTCGAAACGGATGGTGAACCAGAAGTCCGACCCCAGTCCGGGCGTGCTTTCGGCGTGAACCTCGCCGCCCATGATGTGGATGAGCTCGCGGCTGATCACGAGGCCGAGGCCCGTGCCGCCGAACTTCCGGGTCGTCGACGAATCGGCCTGGGTGAAGGGCTGGAAAAGCCTCTTCAAGACATCGGGCGCGATGCCGATGCCGGTGTCCTTCACGTCGAACCGGATGACGGTCTCGTTGCCCTGGTCGCGGACCAGGGCGAGACGGACGAAGACTTCGCCCTGTTGGGTGAACTTGATCGCGTTGCTGAGCAGATTGAGGAGGACCTGGCGAAGCCGGCCGGGATCGCCGCGAAGCCGCGTGGGGAGGTCCGTCGGGATGAGGCAGGCGAACTCCAATCCCTTCGACTGGGCGCGTTGGGCGACGACGTCGAGGGTGCTTTCGACGGCCTCGCGGAGATCGAAGTCGAGGATCTCGAGCTCCAGCTTGCGGGCCTCGATCTTGGAGAAGTCGAGGATGTCGTTGATGATCGTCAGCAGGGCCTCGGCGCTGGAGGCGGCTGTCTGGGCGAAGTCCCGCTGGGTGGCGGTAAGGGGCGTGTCGAGGAGCAGGCTGGTCATGCCGATCACGCCGTTCATCGGTGTGCGGATCTCGTGCGACATGTTGGCGAGGAACGCGCTTTTCGACTGGTTCGCCTCCTCGGCGTGTTCCTTGGCCTTCTTGAGTTCTGTCTCCTTCGCCTCGAGTTGCGCGATCTTGCGCCGCAGTTCCGCCGTGCGTTCGGAGACGCGTTTTTCGAGGTCCGCCTGTGAATTTTGAAGGGCTTCGTCGCGGCGTTGGACCTCCGCGAGCATCTCGTTGAGGCCGTCGACGAGGAGGCCCAGTTCGTCGTTCGCGCTTTTCACGGCGCGGAGGCCGTAGTCCTTTTCGCGCCCGATGCGGCGCATGGTCCCGACGATCCGGTCGACCGGTTCGCTGACGATCTGCTGAAGGCGTGTGGCCAGGACCATGGCCAGCAGGATGACGACCAAACCCACGGCGCCGCTCATGAGGGTGAAGTCCAGGAGCCGGGCGTTGACCGATCGTGTCGAGGCGTTGAGGACGATTGTCCCGACCCTCGCCGTCCCTTGGAGGACCGGCTTCACGACGGTGATTGTCCCGTCGTCGAACTCCACGCCGTCGGCTGGGGGCCTGGGAGGAAGGGCCGCGTTTCCCGCGGTCGACCGGTATTGGGATACCAAGACGCCTCCCTGGGAATACAGGCCGGCGGACAGGAGGTCAGGGTCGGCCGACATTCCGGCGAGGGCCGAGTCGGTCTCCCGGGTGGTCTGGAGCAGGCTGAGGCGCGCGGCGTTGAGAGTGGCCGTCGTGTCCGCGAAGTTGACGAGGTTGCGCGAGAGTTGCCGCCGCATTTCCCGGGCCTGGTAGATGTTGACGACCACGGTGGTCGCCATGATCGCAAGGCCGGTCGTCACAAAGCAGATGAGCATCAACTTGTGCTTGATCGAAAGTCTCTTGATCCATTGTTTCATCGGTTCACGTCGGCGGCGTCCGGCTCAAACTGCGGTGGTTCCAGTAGCGGTGCATTCCCTTTCTCGAGCAACCGCTTTCGATTCTACGGACGTCACGCTTGGCCGGGAAACACGGGTCCGGCATCCGACCGCTCGGGCGGATACAGGCCACCATGGAGTCCAACGGGGTTTTGCCGCTTCGACTTGAGCGCTTACTCCGTGGCATTCCCCGCGTGTGGCCGGGTCGTCCCATCAATGGAGCGGGCCGCAAAGGCCGGGCGGTCGGGCGGGACTCCGGCGTTGAGGGGATTCCCCGGTCCCGTTTCGTCTTGGGCCGAGGTCTCGAAACGGGCTGGCATTGAAATGGGGGCGCCCCGATGCTGCGGCGACATCCTTCATGAATGGCGTTGAGTTTCATGTCCTCCTCATCATCGACCTTCCAGACGGCGGCGCTTCGATCGTTCGTTGCCTGTCCGAAAGCCGGACCGCGCGGTTCCGGGTCGTCATCGACGATTCGGTCGACAATGGCGTCCGGCGGTTGGCAGCCGACCACGTAGACCTGGTCCTGCTGGCGGTCACGGAGCCGGCGGAAGGTGGGTTGGCCGACCTCCGGCGTCTGCTCTCCGCGGCGGAGACAGTTCCGGTCATGGTGCTGGGCGACCGAGAGGACGAGGCGACCGCCGTCCAGATCGTCCATGCCGGTGCGCAGGACTATCTGCTCCGGTCGCGCTTTGAACCGGTGGTCCTCGTGCGGGCCTGCATCTACGCGATCGAGCGGGCCCAGGCCCAGACGAAGCTGTTCGAGGCGGAGGAGCGTTACCGCAGCATCTACGAGAACGCCGTCGAGGGGATCTTCCAGACATCGCCGGAGGGCCAATACATCAGCGCGAACAGGGCGCTGGCCCGGATCTACGGATACGACTCGCCGGAAGACCTGACCAGCAGCGTGCGCGACATCAGCCGCATGCTCTACGTGGAGGCCGGCCGGCGTGAGGAATTTGTGCGGACGATGCAGCAGCACGACGTCGTCAACGCCTTCGAGTCGCCGATCTACAGGAAGGGCGGGGAGGTCATCTGGATCTCGGAGAACGTCCGCGCCGTCCGCGACCAGCGTGGCCGGCTGCTCTACTACGAGGGGACCGTCGAGGACATCACCGGGCGCAAACGCGCCGAAATGCAGCTCTCGCAGTCGGAGGCCCTTTACCACTCCCTCGTCGACGCGATCCAGCAGGCCATCTTCCGGAAAGAC
>JAYUUX010000388.1:0-5591 GCA_043754645.1 Verrucomicrobiales bacterium
CCGCCAGAAGTGTTGGTGGGAGGCGCGGGATCTTCATGTCTTGCTGCTCACAAGCTTTTCCAAGCGAGAAACCATATCAGTTCCGACGCCAATCAGGGCGTTGTGGTGATTGGAACACAGAAGCCACTCTAAGTGATTCTCGACGACATAGAATTCGAAGTGAGGTGTTTCAGCCAGTATCCGGAGAATGGCCGCACCGTTGCCTAGGTAGAGCCAGAATGGAAAACCACGTTTCTGGGATTCCGATTCTTCAGCGAGAAACCAGTAGACCCCGGTCTGGTCAATAAGCCCTCGGACGCCCTGTAGCAACGAGGTCGGCCAATGGGTTGCTTGCCTTCCCTTCAGGTGCTCCCACCACCACAGACGATCCTCGGCCAAATGGCCCAAGGTAGTAAACTTGTCCGAGATTCTTCGTAGAACTGCTGGAGCTCGATGTGGAGCAACCAATTCGAGTTCGTTGGCAGCAATTCCTAAACTCCGTCTGGCCGCTTCGATCTGGTTTCTCGTCGAATTCATACGCCTACCCAAGCTTCACCATCGCCTTGATCACACCCGTCTCCGGCTTCACGTAGCCGGGGAAGGCTTCGATCAGGCCGTCGAAGTCGGTGCGGTGGGTGATCCAAGGAGCGGTGTCGATCTCGCCGTCTTCGATCAGCTTCACGATGCGGGTGAAGTCGCCGGTGAGGGCGTTGCGGCTGGCGAGGATCGTCAGCTCGCGGCGATGGAGTGCGGGGGCGTGAAGGAAGGAGATTTCCTGCTGGGTGATGCCCACGTAGACGAGCCGCCCGGCGAAGGCGCAGTAGTTGAGCGCTTGGGCCATCGACTTGTTCGAGCCGGTAGCGTCGATGACCACATCGGCAAGCTGGCCGTTGGTCAGTTCGGCGAGGCGCTTGAGGTCTTCTTCGTTGCCCTTGGCCAGGATGGTGTCGGGCACGCGCATCTTTTCGCGGACGAACTGGAGCCGCGATTCAACCATGTCCATGACGATGGTCTTGGCGCCGCTGATCCGGGCAAATTCGATGGCGGACAGGCCGATGGGGCCGGCGCCGATGACGAGGACGTGTTCGCCGGGCTTGGGCGCACCACGGTTCACCGCATGGCAGCCGATGGCGAGCGTCTCGACGAGCGCGAGCTGCTCAAAGTCGAGCTTACGGGAGACGTGGAGCTTGCCAGCGGGCAGGAGGATCTCGCGGGTTAGGCCGCCGTCCATCATCACGCCGAGGGTCTTGTGCTGCTCGCAGCAGTTGGTGAGGCCGCGCCGGCAGGAATAGCACTTCTGGCAATTGATGTAGGGCTCGACCGAGCAGCGGTCGCCGGGCTGGACATTCGTGACTCCGGCGCCGACCTCCAGCACCTCCACACCCAGCTCGTGGCCGGGAATGCGCGGGTAGCTGTAGAAGGGCATCTTGCCGAGATAGCCGCCGAGGTCGGTCCCGCAGATGCCGACCTGATGGACGCGGACCCGGACTTCACCGGGGCCTGGCTTGGCGGGTTCGGCAATGTCGATGACACGGAAGGACTGGGGCTTCTCGAGCTGGATGGCTTTCATGGACGGCTCCGAGAATGCCGCCAAGACCGTCCGCGTCCAATGTCGGCGGTTGACTTAGGGATGGGGATTATTGACTGCGCCGCCGGAGGCGGAATGACGAAGTCAGAAGGCCAAAGGGCAACTGCACTTCGTGATCAGCTTTAATCCCGATTCCGAGCACCGGAGGTGCGGAAGACAGTAGCCCACAGCGTGAGCTGTGGGTTAATTGTCGCGATGTTCAAAAGCTCCGGAGGACCGACACACGCCATCCTGCCGCTCCTCCGGAGCTCGTCTCTCTCTTATCTCTCAAACCCCGGGCTCACGCCCGGGGCTACTGTCTTCCGCTGCTCCGCAGCTAGGTTGAAGGCACTTCCTCGCCGATTCCGTTCGTTTGAGTTCTTTTGGCCTTTGGCCTTCGTGCTTCGTCATTTCCCGCCTGGGACATGGCAACAAGCTGCGCCATCAGCAGTCATGGCGGGACTGACGTAGGGAATGCCGAGCGCCATGCCGCGAAGGATCAGAAGCGTGGCGACGATGACGAGGGAGGCGGGGATGAGTTTCTGGAGGGAGAAGCGGAACTTGCCGAAGACAGCCCGGCCGGAAAGCGACACGGCCATCATCAACGGCACCGTTCCCAGGCCGAAGAGCGCCATGTATTCGACACCCGATAGGACATCACCGGTCGCAGCGGCCCCGGCGGCGGCGGCGTAAACGAGGCCGCACGGTAGAAGCCCGTTCAAGGCGCCCAGCAGCGCGAGCGATCCAAAGGACCGGCTCTGGAGCAGCGTGCCGAGCCGGGCCTTGAGCCAACCCACTGCCCGGACGATGGGTGGCGTCGTGAAACGCCGGGCGAAGAGCAGTCCCAGGATCATCGCAACACCGGCACCGATGGAGAGCCAGCGTTGCACTCCGGCGAAAGCGAGGCTCCGGCCGATGGACCCGAAGACGAGGCCCAGCGCCGAATAGGTGGCAACGCGACCAAGGTTGTAGGCGACACGGCCGCTGAGGAAGGAAGCCCAGCCGCGACCATGATGCGGCAAAGCCAAGGCGATCGCACCGCACATGCCGACGCAGTGAAGGCTGCCGATCAACCCCAGCATGAATGCGGTCCAGAGCATGGAATCCTAGGAACCGACGACGATCGACTGGTCGAAGTAGAACTCTTCCTTCCCGACGAGCCACGAGACGCGGACCTTCCAGAGGCCCGCTTGAAGCGACTTCGCATCGACCTGCTGTTCACCCGAAGCGCCGACGGCGAGCTTTACGAGTTGGTCGAGCTTCGAGTTCGAAGGACGGTAGAGATGGATGCTGCCGGTCGGGTTTTGTTTCGCGTGTTCGGCGGGAAGGGCGATGCGGATCTGTCCCTTCTCGTATCCGACGGCGACGGCCTTCTGCACGGCGCGGGTGCGGTCGACGCTGTCGATGCGCGTCTGGTAGCGGATCTCCTGTTCGTAGTAGTCGGCCGCAACGAGCTCCATGCGGTTGCCCTGCGCGAAGACGATGTAGCTGAAGACGCCCGTCGCGAAGAGCGACATCCAAATGATGATGGCGTAGGGCCAGAACGAGCGGGCGGGTTTGGGATCCGGAGTGTTCATGGGTTCAGGGAACGATTCGATCAGGACGCGGACCGACGAAGACGGTCTTGAGAGTTTCGAGCTTCTTGCCGTTCGAATAGACCCCGATCAGGAGCCTGGTCCCGGGTCCGGTAAGGGCCGTGGGAGCCCGTTCGATCATGACCGATGCCTCAGCGAGCTTTTCCTTCGGCGCGACGAGCTGCTGGCTGCCCATCACGGTCACTTTCCCGGCGATGTTCTCCAGACGGAACTCGATCGGAAGATCGCGGCTGCACTTGTTGATGACCTTCACCGTGTAGAGGTTGTTGTAGTTGCCGTCGGGCATCATCTGGAACAACGACCCGGGAGCGCGCAGGAAAATTGTCTCCACCTCGGCGCGGGTGAAGACCAGGAACGCCAACAGGGAAACAAGGCCGGCAATGATGACGCTGTAGACCTTCATCCGCGCCGTGAACCGCAGCGGCTGGCCTTTCTGGATGCCATCGAGCGAGGCGTAGCGGATCAGTCCCTTTGGGAGACCGACCTTGGTCATGACGGTGTCGCAGGCGTCGATGCAGGCGGTGCAGTTGACGCACTCCATCTGGGTGCCGTTGCGGATGTCGATGCCGGTCGGGCAGACGGCGACGCATTGGTGGCAATCCACACAATCACCGTGGCCGGCCTGTGGTGGCACAGGCGCCCCCGCCTGTGTTGGTTCTCCGGGCGCCTCTCCCCGGGGTGCCCCAGCAAGCGGGGGCGCTTGCTGCACGGCCACAGGCGAGGGCGCCTGTGCCACTAACCGCGGAGCGGCTTTGCGGATCGGGCCGCGCTTTTCGCCCCGCTTATGGTCGTAGGCGACAACCATCGTGTTCTCGTCGATCAACGCCGACATGAACCGGCCGTATGGGCAGATGAAGGTGCAGGCCTGTTCGCGGAAGCGCGCGAAGATTCCGTAGAACAGCATGGTGAAAGCGACCATGAAGCCGAGGCCCCCGAGATGGTTCCGCGGATCGTCGGTGACGATGAGGGCGAGCTTTTCCCAGCCGATGATGTAGCTGAGGAGCGTGTTGCCGATGAGCAGCGAGAGGCTGAAGAAGATGACGTGTTTGAGGAGCTTCTTACCAAGCCTTCGGCCGTTCTTGGGCAATTTGTCATTGGCCCGCTGCTCCATGGCATCGCCTTCGATCAGGTATTCGATCGGGCGGAAGACCATTTCCATCATCACCGTCTGGGGACAGGCCCAACCGCACCAGAGCCGGCCGAAGACAGTCGTGAAGACCATGATCCCCGCGAAGTAGAGCAGCATGGTCACCGCGAAGATGATCGAATCCTCGGGCCAGAAGATCTGCCCGAGGATGGAGAACTTGCGCTCGACGATGTTGATCATCAGGAGCGGGTTGCCGCCGATCTTGATGAACGGGCCGGTGAACATCGTGGCGATGAGGACCCACGCAAACCACTTCCGCCGCGCGGTCCAGGTCCCGCAGGGTTTCTTGGCGTAGACCCATTTGCGACTGCCGTCCTTGTGGGCGGTGGCCAGATGGTCGCGGTAGTCGCCCCAGTTGATCTCCTGCTCGGTGCCGGGGGATGACTTCGGTTCCGGTGTTGCTGGAGATGGGAGGCTCATTGATACGACTGGCTAAACGCCGAGGCCGGATATCCGGATCACTCGAACGCGTTCGGCTTCTGCTCGGCCGGGGCCTGGTTTTCCGGCTGCTTGGGATCCGGCGGCTTCGTTCCACGGAACCCCTGGATGTAGCTCGCGACGGCGAAGATCTCCTGCGGCTTGATCTGGCTCTTCCACGACAACATGCCTTTGTCGGGCACGCCGTTGAGGATGATCTTCAAGTGGTCGACAAACTTCGGGCCATGGATCCAGTAGTCGTCGCACAGGTTTGGACCGACAAGGCCACCGCCATCCAGGCGGTGGCAGGGAGCGCACAAGGTCACGTATGTCTGCTGCCCCTGGTTGAGCACGGCCTGGTCCTTCGACGGTTCAAGGGTGGCGATGCTGGCCTCGAATTTCGACTGCGCGGCCACCTTGATCGCGTCGCCGACGGCCATCTCCGCCTTGTATTCCGAGAGTTGGATGCCGCCCTGCTTGTTGAACTCGCCGGCTTTCAGGACGTGGTAATAGCCCATGTAGCCGATGGCGTAGACGGTGGTGAGGTAGAAGAGCCACACCCACCAGCGCGGCAGGTTGTTGTCGAGCTCCTTGATGCCGTCGGCCTCGTGGTCGAGCAGCAGGGGATCCTTGGGTTCGTTCGGGTTACTCATTTCGGGAATCTCCTTTCGTCACCTCGCCGCCATCGAGCGGGAGGGCCTCCATCTGCCGGACGACGGCTTTTCGCTGGAACAGGGCCCAGAGGACGGCCGTGACGAACACGGCGAAGAACAGGCAGATGGAGATGATGCCGTAGTTCTCCACTCCGCCGACGGTGCTGAGGATGTTCTTGATCATGGTTGGCCTCACTTCGGTGCGGTGGACGCCTCCGAGCCCTTGATGTCCG
>JAYUUX010000389.1:0-2432 GCA_043754645.1 Verrucomicrobiales bacterium
GGGTTTTTGTATTCATGGGTTAGGGGCCTTTTCCGTGTGTGCGGTTAAGGAACCAGACGCCCTTTCCAGCGTCAACGGGTTTTTTGGTTCCTGAATGAAAAATGTTCACTTCGTGTGTCGAGGCCGAGCCGCGTTCTCACTATCGACTCCGGCGGTTCCCGGTTAAGCGTTTTTCAGGCCACCCCGCGGTTGAAGATTTCGGCAAAGGGCCGATCAACGCGAACTCGACGGACAGGAAGGCCTTGAACCGCAGAATACGCGGAGAAGGCAGAACGACAACCGGAGTCGCGGAGCCGGATGGATAGATCGGAGACAGGAGTCGATCCGCGAAGGGCGCGAAGATCGCGAAGGCTGGCCCGCGGGATTGAACGTCTGCGTTGCCGATCGAACCGGGTTGGCTGGAGTTTGCCGAAAGGCGGCCGTGCCGGGGGCGGTGCCACACGGGCACGCCCTGCCATCACAGAACTTCCTTGCCCCTCTGCCTGGTCCGCGTGGACTGCGGTTAATTCCATTCGCGTTCCTTGGCGCCCTTCGCGGGTGAATTGGACCGCCCGTCGCACACCACTGGCCGGACGCGGAGGGTTACCACCGATGTCCGGCTTACGGGGCGACCATGACCTTGAGGCGGGTGCCGGTCGGCTGAGACACGGCGTGGATGGCTTCCGCGGTTTGGCCAAGGGGATAGGTTTCCGTGATCAATTCGTGGAGGAACCGCCCTTCCCGGAAGCAAAACCGCGCCGACGCGGGTTGCAAACAGATGTCGGAGGAGTAGCTGCCGACGATCGCTTTCTCATCCACGCAAACGGCTCCAAGATCTAGTCCGGCCATCCGACCCCTCATGGTATGGCCAAAGACCAGGACCCGCCCGGCTCCGCGAACGAGGGAATGGGCTTCCTGCACGGCCGCATCGACCGGGACCGTCACCACGGCCGCGTCGATGGGGCCGTAGGCCGGTGCGGCTGCTTGGAGTTCTTCGGGTTGTCCCACCCACTTGGCGCCGAAACGCCGGCCGAAGGCCTGGCGTTCCGGAATCAGATCCGCCGCCAGGACCTTGATCCCAAGTCGGGACAGTATCCTTGTAAAGAGAAGCCCGATCGGGCCCTGGCCATAAACGGCGACGACGTCACCTCGAAGCAGGCCGAGCTGCGCGACGCCCTTGAGCACGGTATTGACCGGTTCCAGCATGGCGCCCTGAATGAACGACGCGGCCTTGGGGATCTTGACGATGCCCGGCAGGCAGAAGTCGGACACGCAGACATACTCGGCATAACCGCCCCCGGCCGGTTCAAACCCGGCGGTGATGCCGGTCTTCTTGTATTGGGGGCACTGGGCGTAGGCGTGATGCCGGCAATAGTGGCACTTGCGGCAGGGAACATGGTGATGAAGTCCGACGCGGTCGCCGACCCGAAGACCCTTCACCCCCCGCCCCAATCTAACGATGGTCCCGGCGGTTTCATGGCCGAAAATCCGGGGCGGCGGCACGGACCCGGTCTGGATCTTCTTAATATCCGTCGGGCAAACCCCACAAACGGCGACTTTGACGAGGACTTGGCCGGCTTTGAGCGATGGGACGGGCACTTCCTCAATCCGGATGTCATTCCGGCCGCGGTAGACGGCCGCCTTCATGGTTTTCGGGATGGGAGGATTTACGGGAGACTTCACGTGCGGGAAACGCTAACGAACCTGCCGGACGCCGAGAAGGAGGATGAAGGGGATTTCGGAGTTGGGAGCGATTCCAGCCATTCATGGGGACCGTCTTCAAAACCGCTTCCGAGCACCGGAGGTGCGGAAGAAAAGCGTCTGTCGCTCCACCGGAGCTCGCTTCGCTTTCCCGTCGAACCCCGGGCTCACGCCCGGGGCTACTCTCTTTCGCTGCTCCGCAGCTGGAATGAGGACACGCCAAAGGTTGGAAAGCCTAGGTTCGCCCATTCCACCGGCTGCTCGGCCACGATCCGGAAGGCGGCTCCAGCCCATTCGAAAGCCAGTTGGTGGGCGTGGAGCATCTGGTTCTCGCAGATCATCCGGCGTGAATCGTCAGGGGTCATCCGGCCCTCGACCAGGCGGAGATAGATTTCCGGATCACCGCCGTAGATCTTGTCGCCGACGATCGGATGCCCGATGTGAGCCAGATGGATCCTAAGCTGATGTTTTCGCCCCGTCTCGGGTTGAAGACGGAGAAGGCTGAAGCGTTGGTCGGCGATTTCCACGCGGTTCGAGACCTGATAACGCGTCGTGGCGGATTGTCCGTCGGCCCGGACACAGTCCTTGATGGCGACGACGCTGGATTCGTCGCGGCCCAAAGCGGCGACAATCTCCCCCGAATCGTCCATCGGATGGCCGTGGACCCACGCCACGTAGTGCTTCTGCACCCCGCCCTTCTCGAGGAGCCGGCCGAGACTTCCGGCGGCGGCGGCCGTTTTCGCGATCAGGAT
>JAYUUX010000390.1:0-3421 GCA_043754645.1 Verrucomicrobiales bacterium
GATCCCGGGCGAACTTGGCTCTTTGCGTCCGCAGTCGGCTCGTGGCAGAAAACTCCCATGCCCCTCAATCGTCGACAGTTTCTCCAGAAGTCCGCTTTGGCCATGGCCGCCGGTTCCTCCTTCGTAGCCTGCGCCGGACCGAAGATCCGTCGCATTTCGGCAAACTCGAAGCTGAACCTCGCCATCATCGGCGTGGCCGGACGCGGCGGCGAGAATCTCACGGGCGTGAAGGGCGAGAACATCGTGGCCCTGTGCGACATCGATTCCACCCGGCTCAACGCGGCCGCGGCCAAGTTCCCCGGTGCAAAAACCTTCAGCGACTTCCGCCGACTGCTCGACCTGCCGGAGGTCGACGCGTTCGTCGTCAGCACGCCGGACCATTCGCACGCGGTCATCGCCAAAGCGGTCATGGAGAGCGGGCGGCCAGTCTATTGCGAGAAGCCGCTGACCCATACCGTTTCCGAGATCCGCATCCTCGCGGCCACGGCGAAGAAGACCGGCGTCGTCACGCAGACCGGCAACCAGATCCACGCCACCGCGAACTACCGGCGCGTCGTCGAGCTCGTCCAGTCGGGAGCCATCGGCGCGGTGCGCGAGCTGCACCACTGGGCGGGCGGTCCGTGGGAGACGAAGCCGTTTCCCAAGGGCGAACCGGTTCCGGCGAACATCGACTACGATAGCTGGCTCGGTCCCGTGCAGCCGGTTCCATACAGCGCGGAATGGGTCCACTTCAACTGGCGCCGCTGGTGGCATTTCGGCGGCGGGACGCTGTCCGATTTCTGCTGCCACCACATCGATCTCGGCGTCTGGGCGCTGAAGCTGGGCTTGCCCACGGAGATCGAATCCGAAGGTCCGCCCGTCGATCCGCACTGCGCGCCGCTGTGGCTGAAGGTGCGGTATCAGTTCCCCGCGCGCGGCGCATTGCCGCCGGTCACGATGCACTGGTATTCCGGCGAGAAACGGCCGCAGGTGGCGGGCGTGCCCGACCTCTCGAAATGGGGCGGCGGCACGCTCTTCGTGGGCGACAAGGGAATGCTCCTCGCGGATTACGGGCGGCACATGCTGCTGCCGGAGGACAGGTTCAAGGACTTCCAGAAACCGGCTCCGACCTTGGCGGCGTCCGTCGGGCACCATGAGGAATGGATCCGTGCGTGCAAGGGCGAGAACCTGGCGCTGCCGCAATTCGCGCCGCTGGGCCGGACCAATTCACCCTTCGCCTACGGGGCCATCCTGACGGAGATCGGACTTCTCGGCAGCGTCGCTTTCCGCACCGGCAAACGCATCGAGTGGGATGCCGCCAACATGCGGGCCAAGGGCGTGCCCGAGGCCGATCGTTTCATCCACCACGACTACCGCGCCGGCTGGAAGCTGTAAACCGGACACCGGACCGGCGCCGGCTTACAATCCCCCCGAATCTCCCCACTCGTCACCGCGCAGCGCTTCGTTAGCGTGCGGCCCATGCGCTACGTGATGAAGGAAAAGCTGTTCAGTTTCGGCGACGACTACCGTATCCGGGACGAGCAGGGAAACGACGCCTACTTCGTCGACGGCAAGGCCTTCACGCTCCTGCGCGAGAAACTTTCCTTCCAGGACATGGCCGGCAAGGAACTCGCCTTCATCCGCAGCCGCATCCTCGCGCTGCGGAAAACCTACGAGATCCTGCGCGACGGACAGCTCGCCGCCGTGGTGAGCAAGGACCTGTTCACCCTGTTCCGTTGCGGCTTCACCGTCGACGTGCCGGGACCGGACGACCTGGAGGCGAAGGGAAGTTTCCTCGACCACGAATACACCTTCAAACGCGGCGGTCGCACGGTCGCCGAAGTGTCGAAGCGCTGGTTTTCATGGAGCGACACCTACGGGGTGGACGTGGCCGCCGGAGAAGACGACGTGCTCATCCTCGCGAGCAGCGTGGTCATCGACATGGTCTGTCACGGGGACAAGGACCGGCACTGAGGACGGACCGCCACCCGACGGCGGCCGGGCTCAGGCCGGGACGGGAGTCGCCCCGTCCGACAACCCCTCGATCAGGAGCTTGAGCTTCTCCAGCGGGGAAACCTCCTCCGCCTGGCCGAGTTTGTGCAGGACGACGATCAGAGTGCGGCCCAGCAGGGAAACGCCCGACCGGCCGATATCCACCTCCTGCGAAACGCGCGTGCCCTGCCGGACGGCAGTCAGCCGGAATTTGACCCGCACCATCCTGCGGCCCTTGCTGTCCTCGAAGTTCTGCACCATTTCCAACGCCTCGCCCTTCTTGCATTTGGAGACAGCGATCTGGGAGGCGACCTGGCGTTTCTGGATGCGGAGTTGGGCGCTGAACTGCTCGCTCCGGCTGAGTTCGCCGGTGCGATACCGGCGGACCACCTTCACCTTGGTGTTCCATTCCCGCCACGTGTTCGGATCGGCGAGATGCTTCCAGACGGTGTCCGTCGGGGCGGCTATGATGATCGATTCCTTCAGCTTCACTCGGATCTTTCCATCTGCTTCCCAACTATTCGGTTCAAGCCGGCCGCGGGTGAAGCGCAAAGTCTTACGAAGGAGAATCCGTTTGCCTCGGCCCTGCCGATCCGGCTTCGATTCGCCGGTGAATCGCCGCCACAACACGACCACGACCCTGTAACGTCCCGGAAACAATCCGCGGACGCCAACGCCTCGCACTGCAAAGTCCGGGGCGATATTCTTGCCGCCAACCAACCACGAATGAACACGAAGAGACACGAATCCCAAAAGATGGCCGCCGCCGCGGGTCTGATTCCATCCTGCTTCCGCCAGTTCTTGTTCAGGAATTCGTGTTCCTTCGTGTCCATTCGTGGTTAACCCTTCTCCTATGTCCGACCAGCAACAGCCAGCCGCCCCGCAGCCGAACCCCGAGCGCAAGACCCTCGACGACCGCGCCAAGATGACCGAACTGGAGCGCATCCGGCACTCCTGCGCCCACGTCCTCGCCACCGCCATCCTCCGCCTCTGGCCCGACGCCCAGTTCGCCTACGGCCCGCCCGTCGAGAACGGCTTCTACTACGACGTCGAGCTCTCGCACCGCATCTCCCCCGACGACTTCGCGGCCATCGAGGCCGAGATGAAGAAGGAGACCAAGGCCAACAACCCCTTCGAGAAGCAGCTCGTCACCCGCGAGCAGGCCATCGCCGACGCCCAGAGCGGCCGTCTCGGCGGATTGGCCGAACGCCCCGGCAACGCCAGCAAGTTCAAGCTCGACCTGCTCAACAGCATTCCCGAGGGCGAACCCATCTCCTACTTCAAGAACGGCGACTTCATCGACCTCTGCGCCGGGCCGCACGTCATGCGCACCGGCAACATCGGCGCCTTCAAGCTCACCCAGGTGGCCAGCGCCTACTACAAGGGCGACGAGAAGAACCCCCAGCTCCAGCGCATCTACGGCACCGCCTTCAAGAACAAGACGGAGATG
>JAYUUX010000391.1:0-1676 GCA_043754645.1 Verrucomicrobiales bacterium
CCGGAGTAGTAGCTATGATCTTACCCTCATTGAGCCGCAATACCGATCGCGCCCAACGCATCGCCTGCGTCAACAACCTCAAACAAGTCAGCACGGGACTGCGGCTTTTCGCCAACGATGCAGACGGGAAGTATCCTTTCGAGTGTTTCACCGCCGGCTCCACCAATGCAGACGTGAACGCAATCCCCGGCGGTTGGAGCCATAACCCAACCAACCTCTGGAAACTCTTCCAGCTCGCCCAGAGGGATCTTTCCAGTCCGCGTATTCTCGTCTGTCCGTTCGACTCCGCGAAGTTCCCAGCTTCCGACTTCCTCTCTGGTTCGAATGCGACGTCCGACAGCTTCTCCCATCCCTCCAAGCGCAACAGCGCGCTCAGCTATTTCCTAGCCCTCGACGCCAAGGAGGCGCAGCCGGCCATGCTCTTGGTCGGCGACCGGAACCTGGCTCGTGATTCCGACAAGACGGATAGCGAGCCAGGCCGCAATTACCTGAACGGTGAACAACGCCTCGGCTCCACCGACGCCGACGTGAAACACCTCCGCTGGAACAGCGACATCCACGATCGCGGCGGCAACGTGGCCTTCATGGACGGCAGCGCCCAGCAGCTCACCAGCCAAAAACTCCGCGACGCCCTCGGAAAAACCGGCGACACGAACAACCTCGTCTGGCTGCCGCAATGACCGAGCCGCTGGTGCGGAATGACGAAGAACACAGGCCACCAAGAAACACGAAGCATGAAACCCAACCGAAAGATGCGGGCCGGTCAGAAGGCCGGGACGCTGGTCGACGTGCTGGTGGTCGTAACAGTGGTGATAGGGGCGGCGGCGATCATTCTGCCGATGCTGGCGCGCTCAAATGTCAGATCCTCCCGAATTGGATGCATCACCGCTGTCAAGATGGTGGCCATGGGGCTGCGGCTTTTCGCGAACGACAACGACAGCCGCTTCCCGGACGCCTCCATCAACATCATGGCCAGCACTAACCTCTGGAAGTTGTTCCAGCTTGCCGAGAACGACATCAGCAGCCCTCGCATCTTGGTGTGCCCAGAAGACAAAGAGCGCACGCCTGCTTCAGATTTTTTGACGGGCTCGGGAAGTTCTTCCGCCAGCTTTGCTGATCCCTCGAAGCGCAATTTGGCTCTGAGCTACTTCTACGCCGCCAGCGCCGATGAAGGATCGCCGTCGAGGATACTGATCGGAGACCGGAATTTGAGTCGGGATCCAACCCGTTCCGACCACAACCCAGGGACGAATTTCCTGACGGGAAACCAGCGTCTTGGTTCCACGACCACAGGGGTGAAGGATCTTCGCTGGGCCGCCAAGATCCATGATCGGTCCGGCAACGTGGCCTTCATGGACGGCAGCGCCCAGCAGCTCACCAGCGGCAAACTTCGCGACGCCCTCGGGAAAACCGGCGACACGAACAACCTCATCTGGCTGCCGCAATGACCGAGCCGCTGGCGCGGAATGACGAAGCACGAAGGCCAAAGGCCGAAGACTTGGCCTGAAGCACCGGAGGAGCGGTCGGAGATCCTGCAGATCAAACGACGAAGCGGCCGGGCCGCCTGCGATGTCGGACGACGTCGCGGTGGGTAGGGTGAAGGCTCCCGCCGAGCCGCCGGTGTGTTTCCGAAAGCCCTGCCCGCTCCAGCGGCCCTTCCTGATGGTTGATCCAGC
>JAYUUX010000392.1:0-8596 GCA_043754645.1 Verrucomicrobiales bacterium
CGCCGACCTCCACAAAACCCGGCTCCGTCTCGCCGCCTAAACCCCCAATGCCTCCCTTCCGCCATCCACACCTTTTGCTGAACTTGACGCACTTAACCCGCCGCAACGGGCCAGTGGCCCGTTCCACCCGGACCATGGTCGGAAGCCCGCCGGCAAGGGCCGCGACGCCAGCCGCGCCTCTGGCGCCCGGATTCCAGGCGGCCTCGGCCTTCGGCCTTTGGCCTTCGGATTTCTGATTTCCGATTTCTGATTTCCGATTTGGCTGGTTCATCGGTCGCCTCCCTTGGCTGCCATCATACGTTCGAGCTTTTCCAGACGGGCCTTGAGTTCGGCGTTCTCAGCGGCGCGGCGTTTGAGTTCCGAGCGAAGCGATGCTTCGCGCTCCTCGAGCTTCTTGTTCAATCCCTGGATCGCGGCCAGCGCCACGCCGTCGGCTTCGAGGGTGGTGATGCTCTTGTCGTCGCGGCCGGGATAGAAGGCGGCTTTGAAATCCTGGGCCATCGGTCCGAGGTGCGGCGTCTCACCCGACTGTTCCCAGTTGTAGTGCCAGCGGGAGATTGGAATCGCGGCGAGCTTCTCCAGCACGTCGCGGCTGTCGATGGGCGCGAGGTCCTTCTTCTGGTTCCGGTCGGAGACGACGGACCACGAGGTGCCGCTGGCCGCGAGGCTGACGCCGGCAGACGCGCCCGCGTTGCTGAAGAGTCGGTAGCCGCCGGCCGCGCGCATGGTGACAGAGTTGTTCACGGTCGAGGCGAGGTTGCCGTTGTTCGAATCGGCCCAGACGAACGCGCCGCTGTGCAGGGCGATGGCGTTGCGGCCCGCGGCGAAGGCGTCGTTGGTCGCGGTGTTGTTTCTGCCGCCGGGAATGGTGGCGAACTGGCCGTTGGTGGTGACCGTGTTGCCATTGCCGCCGCCGATGAAGGCGTTGCCGGCGTTGCCTTCGACCGTATTGAAGAAGCCGCCGGCGATGGTGGCGTTGGTGGTGAGCGGCGCGATGAAGTTGTCGCGTCCCCCGGTGATGACTGCGTAAGCCGAACTGCGGCCTATGAAGTTCAGGTTGCCCCCGCCGAGGAAGCTCGAGTCCGCGAGGTCTTCGATCTTGTTGGCCGAGCCGCCCGCGACGGTTGATTCCCAGGCGCCGTCGATCGTGTTGCGCTGGCCGCCGCCGATGGCGGAGAAGCTCGTGTTGGTGCCGATGAGGTTCTCGGCGCCGCCCGCGACGAGGCTGTTCGTCGCGCTGCTGCCGACGGTGTTGAAGCGTCCGCCGGCGATGACGCTGTGGCTGGAGTTGGTGCCGATCTCGTTGAGCTGTCCGCCGGAGACCACCGCGCTGCCGGAGCCCGAGTCGATCAGGTTGTCGTAGCCGCCACCGACGACCGAGCCATCCGCCAGGGTCCAGACGTCGTTGCCCGAACCGCCGAGGATGGCGCCGTGCCAGGCTCCGTTGACGATGTTGCGCTGGCCGCCGCCGATGCTGCTGTGCCGGCTGTCCGGGCGGATCTCATGGCCGCTGCCGCCGGCGATGGTGCTGAAGTCGGAGAAGATGGCATTGGTCGCGCCGACCCCGCCGAAGATGAGGGCCCCGCCGCCGCCGATGGTCGCGCCGATGAGGCCGGGGCCGACGAGGTTGTTGGGCGATCCGGCCACGATGTTCACGCCGTTCGACTGCGAGGCGGAGTTGGTGGCGAATTCGTAGCGCACGACACGGCGGGCGTTCACGCGGAGCTCGAGCGGCTGCGTGTTCGTGCTGCCGAGGAACTGTCCCGCTGCGACGTTGTTGCCGGCGGTGCTCCAGAAATTGGAGGCGGATTGTCCGCCGAGAGACGCCGCATCGCCGCCGTTGCGATTGGTCGCGAGTTGCCACGTGGCGGCCTCGATCTGCGTGGCGGTGAGGCCGGCGATGCGGGGCAGGGGAACGACACCCGTGGCCAGGCTGGTGGCGTTGAGATTGCCAATGGCTGATCCGTCTCCGCTGACCTGCGACGCTGGGAGCGTGCCGGTCAGGCTTGCAGCGCTCAGAGCCTTGGTCGCAAAGGGGGCCGAGGTCAGGAGCTGCCTCGGTGCGAGCGTGGTGAAGCTGCCGGCGCCGTTGGTGCGGACGCTGATCTCCAGCCAGAGCGCGGAGCCGTTCAGGTTCTCCGCGCCGAAGTCGATGCCGGTGGTGAAGAGGCCGTTGGTCACGCCCACGGCGGGGTTCACCGGGATCGTTGGAACAGCGGTGCCGGCCACGGGATCAGTCATCAGCCGGAACATGAAGTCGTAGACGCCGGTCGCGGGACCGCCGTTGGCGTTGAGGCGGCCCTGATAGGTGAAGGCGGAGACCTGGGCGCGGCTTTCCGTGGCGATGAAGGCGACGGCGGCGATGGCTGAAACGAGGAGCGGACGAAGGAGTTTCATGGGGTGGTTCCTGGTAAAGTTCCCTTTTTGACGTGGCCGGATGCCGCCAGAGTCGGAGGGAAATCGCAAGGGACTCGTCCTCAGGGGAAACCCGTCGCGCGCGCCGGGCCTTTCGAGCTCGAAGCCGCGCGGGCTGGGCCGGCGAATCGGGGGCGGTGGTGCGCCAATGACGACGATCGGTCTGGCCGGGCAGGGTGGGCGCCACCCGTTCCCTCCCTATTTCCGCACTTCGGCGATGAGCTTTTCCAGACGGCGGCCGTAGTCGACGTAGTTCTCGCGGAGGCCGTCGGTGTTGGCGGGTTTGCCCGAAGTGTCGTGGAAGACGACGACCATGTGGGGCTCGATGCTGATGCCGGCATCGTAGCCACGGGCGAAGGCGTCCTTGAGGATCTCGCGGACTTTGCCCTGGCCTTCGCCGGGCCAGTTGTAGTCGGCGTCGTTCTTGGCGGGCACCCAGGTGGCGTCCTTGATGTGGATGTGGGCCACGTGGTCCCGGATGTGGGTCCAGAATTCCCACGCGTCCTGCCGGGGCCAGGGCTTGGCCTTGGAACGGTCGGCGTTGAAAACGGGGTTGGCGGTGTCGAAGACCCACTTGAGGCCGGGAACCTGGTCGACGAGTTCGCGGGCGATCTGCCAGTTCATGCCGCCGTAGTTCATGCAGTTCTCGTGCACGGGCGTGATGCCCGCGTCGAGGAAGCGCTTGGTCACTTCGCGGACGCGTTCGATGACGACGGGTGGGAGGCGGTCGTCGTTCTCGCCGGGCTTGAAGCTCATGACGCGGACGAACTTTGTTCCCAGCCGCTGCATGCGCGGGATGGCGCGGCCGACTTCGCCGACGGTCACGTCCCAGGGCGTCTCGACGGTCTTCGCCCAGTTCATGATGGTGGACCCGAACGCGTAGGCGCCGATTCCCGAGGTCTGGAGTTTGTCGACGCAGTAGTCGAACGCCTTGTCGGGGATCTCGTGGAAGTTGCCCTTGGGAAAGCCGGGGACTTCGACGCCGCGCATCTCAAGGTGCTTCCAGCCGAGTTCCTGGGTCGCCTGGATCTGGGCCTCAATGGAGTTGCCCGCTTCGTCGCCAATGCCTGTGAGGATCATAATTTTTGAAAAACTCGAGGAGCTTACCCGTCATTCACCTGCCAACCGGAGAGCTGACTCTTCAACCTCCCGACTGACCCAGATGCCGTTTCGTCGCATTTTTGAAATCGAAGTCCGGATCAAAACAGCATGCCCTTCCCGTTTGGCCCGAAGCAGGATGCCGATGGACCCGGTTACCTTCAGCCCACTGAGACGTGCGATTCTCCGGCCGACCGTTTCATCGATGCATACCGTATCGAATCCTTCGGCCAAAGCTGTTTCCAGAACCGCAGCCTCGCCCAGGTCCAACTGACCGGAAAGGAGTGCTGGGATCGTCGCGGGGAGGGATCGAACATCCAGGAAGCTTGCCCGCTCAAACTCGGCGACGCCGAATCCGGAAGCGCCCCCGGCTTTGACCTCATCCGCGACTTCCTTCGGGACGACGACTTGCTGATAAAGGCGCAGCAGCAGGTCGAGGCTTCCTTGTGAAGCGATCAGCGAGAGGAGCGGCGTGGTGTTGATGACCAGTCTGTCAGGCATTTTTCAAATCGCTTTCCAGCTCTTCCGGCGGCCCTGAGATCACGGCCGCCCCGAACTCATGAAGCCGAAGGATGAAGGTCACACGGTCCATCCCTGCGAGCTTGGCGGCCATCCCGGATGACAACCGGCCGAGCTCATACATCTTCACCGCCATCGCCATCTTGGCTTCCTGCTCGAATGCAGCGCGGTCGCGTTGAAGGGCATCCGGCCACTCGGCTGGATATTCGATATGGAGCGTCAATGACATGGCGACAGACTAATCGAACCGGATTTATGGCAAAGCCGTTTTCACCGGGGTCATTTCCTGAACGACGAGGTGAAGTCGTCCGATTGGATCTTCACGACCTTCTTCTGCTTGGTGGAGTTCGCGATGAGTTCGTTGAGCTTGGTTTCCCACGCGGCGGAATCGAGCGGGAGCTGCACGGTCTGGCCGATGAGCGAGGAGTAGAGGAGCACGTTGGCCAGTTCGACGGAGCCCATGCCGTCGTAGCCGGAGGCGATAAGCGGTGTGCCGTCGAGGATGGAATCGACGAAGCTCTGCATGAGCACGGCGTGGCCGTTGGACGCGTCGGCGAAGGGGATCTCGATGTTCCAGATCTCGGGCTTGGCGAAGCCGCTCTTGGCCGACTTGGAGAATTCGATCATGTCCGCGTCGTTGCGGGTGAAGGTGAGCTTGTTGTTCTCAAGGACCACCTTGCCGCGCGTGCCGACGATCTCGAAGCGGTTGGTGCCGGGAGCTTCGCCAGTGGACGAGACGAAGACGCCCGTGGCGCCGTTGGCCCATTCCATGACGCAGGTGACGTTGTCCTCGACCTCGATGTCGTGGAAGCGGCCGAGCTGGCAGAAGCCGCGCACGCTGGCGGGCATGCCGCAGAGCCATTGCAGCACGTCGAGCTGGTGGAGGCATTGGTTCAGGAGCACGCCGCCGCCCTCGCCCTTCCACGTCGCGCGCCTACCGCCGCTGGCGTAGTAGGCCTCGGTGCGGAACCAGTCGGTGATGATCCAGTTGATGCGGACGATCTGGCCGAGTTCGCCTCCGTCGATCAGCTTCTTGATCTTCTGATAACGGGGTTCCACCCGGAGCTGGAACATCCCGGCGAAGACCTGTTTGGGATGCTCCCGGGCCACGGCGAAGAGCCGCTCGGCATCGGCCTTATGGGCGGACACGGGCTTTTCGATCATCGTATGCAGGCCGTTCTTCAGCGCATCGATGCCAATGGTCGTGTGAAGGAAGTGCGGCGTGGCGACGATGAGGGCGTCGATCTCGCCAGAGCGGATCATCTCTTCGCTGGTGGAGAAGGCCTTCACGCCCTTGGCCCGGAAGGGCTCGATGTTGGAGGCGTTCGAGTCGGCCACGGCGGCGAGTTCGCCACGGGAGATCTTCTTATCGAGCAGGTAGCCGGCGTGGAATTTGCCGATGTTGCCGAGACCAACGAGGCCGAGACGGACGTGTTTCATGGAAATCAGATGGCTGTTCTTCGGTTGCCGCAAGTTTAACGCGGCCGGGAATATCGCCGTCGGAGAAAAACGTCGGCAACCTCAATCGCTGAATCGCGGGCCCGCCGAGAGATCAGATCCTGGAAACGTGAAACTTCCGGTCCCGAGCCGGGTAATCCCATCGAACCGAATGAAAATCCTGCGCCCAAACTCTTCGAAATCCGATTCCCTCCGGGACATTGCCTGCACCCTTGCCTTCGGAGCTTTGGCCGTTGCCTGCGTCGGTTCGGTCGTGATGCTTTTTTCGTCCGTCCAGGGCGTCGGCAGGCAGTCGAAGGATGCGGGTTTGTCCACGCCCGACAGGGCGATCGTCGTTTCCATCGACATGCCGCTTGGCCCTGGAAAACCTCCGGGTGCCGCGCCGGAAACCAACGTGGCATCCGCCGCCGGCCCGGAATCCAGGCCGGGTGGAGCGGGTTGAAACCGTTTCCGGCCGCGGGCGTCTTCACCGGAAGTCTCGCCGTCTGAACAGCGACGGTTTGACGAGAGCCGACCGATTACCCAGATTCCGACTCCATGCGTTCCATCCATCTAGCGGCCGCCTCGGCCATCGCACTCCTGAGCGCCCTCACCGTCCAGGGGCAGGGCGCCAAGATCCGCGCCTTGTCGCTCGACGACTGCATCCAGCTTGCCCTGCAGAACAACCTGGACATCCGCATCGAGCAGAAGAATCCGGCGATCGTCCGCCTGAATCTCGAAGGCAGCTACGGAGCGTATGACCCCGTGCTTTCGGCGCAGTTCAACAGGACCTTCTCGATGACTCCGGGCACGATTCTGGACAACGGCCTGACCACGCCGTCCACCGAGTTCTACGGGATCAACAGTTCGATCGGCATCCGCGGAACGCTTCCGACCGGTCTCAGCTACAGCCTCACCGAGAACTTGAACCGGTCCGACGTCGCATCAGGGGGTAATCCGGCCTCGGAATCCTACGGCTCCGGCCTTGGATTCACGCTGTCGCAGCCCTTCCTGAAGGACTTCCTGATCGACGGGCCCCGCCTGTCCATCGAACTCAACAAGCGGTCGTTGCGAAGCTCCGAGGCGTCTCTCCTCAACCAGGTGATGTCGGTCATCTCACGGGTGGAGGACGCCTACTACGACCTCATCTACAGCCGCGAGAACCTGAAGGTGCAGGTCGAGGGGGTCCAGTTGGCCGAGAAGTCCCTTTCCGAGAACAAAAAACGCGTCGAGGTCGGCGCGCTCGCGCCGCTTGACGAGAAGCAGTCCGAGGCCGAAGTAGCCGCGCGCAGGAGCGACCTGCTCAGCGCCCAGCAGGCATTGCGTCGCCAGCAGAACAACCTCGCCGGCCTGCTGGGCGACAATTTCCGCGAATGGGCCGACAACACGATCGAGCCCAGGGATTCCCTCAAGGCCGTGCCGGAGATGTTCAACCGGGCGGAAAGCTGGGACAAAGCCCTCTCGAAACGTCCCGATCTGCAACAGCTCCGGATCGACCTGGAGCGCCAGGACCTGACCCAGAAGTATCGCAAGAACCAGCTGCTTCCGTCCCTCAACGCCTTCGGCGGCTATGGCCATTCCGGCCGCGACAACAGCCCCTGGGATTCCATGCACCAGTCCATCGACGGCAGCGCGCCGAACTACAACTGGGGCATGAGCCTGAGCATGCCGCTGGGCAACCGCACCGCCCGCACCGCCTTCCGCGCCACCAAGGAACAGCGCATCCAGTCGGAGCTCGTCCTGCAACGCGCCGAGCAGACCGCGTTGATCGACGTCGACAACGGAATCTCGACGGCGAAGACCGCCCTTGAACTGATCTCGTCGACGCGGCTGGCCCGCGAATTCGCCGAGGCCGCCCTCGATGCCGAGCAGAAGAAGCTCGAGAACGGCAAGAGCACCAGCTTCATCGTCCTGCGCCTCCAGCGCGACCTGACCTCCGCCCGGTCCTCCGAGATCCGCGCGCTTTCGGAATACAACAAGGCCCTCAACAATCTCGCGTTGACCGAGGGGACCGTCCTCGAGCGCCGCAAGATCGACTTCTCGGTGAAGTAGGCTTCAGGCGACCAACTCGGTTGAAACGAAAAGCGGAGCCGGCCGACCGGCTCCGCTTTCTGATTTTCTGAGGGGATGCTGAATCCGCCAAGGGCCGCCGTTGGTCTCGCCAACGCCTTCGTCCTAGCGCCCCGCCGGGTCACGGCGGAGGACGGAGGTTTCCTTGTCGGGCTTCCGCACCGGAACTTCGAACTCGTCGACCGTCCAGCGGTGGATGAGGAGGCGCTTTACCCGTGACGTCCCGGAAGGCTCCGGCAACGGCGGTCTAGTTGGTATGTTCCAGATGGGACGCGGTTCGATCATCGAGTTCAGATGCAGCATCGGCGAGCGGCGACGACGGCTTGAGCTGTTCCGACGCGGTCGTGCGGATGCTGAAGTGGCGGAAGCGAATCCCTTCTGGCCTCGCCGTTTGTGCCTCGGACGATGGCCCGTTCAGGATGGGCACTTCTGGGCCGAAACGGGGCATCCATGGCGGCGATTTCCACGCCGTGGGCCAACGCTCTCGGGCGCGGCCCGTAGAATCGGCATTTGGCCTTCGCCGGGTGGCATCTGAAAAATGGGGATTCCGTTCCGGCGCCCGCTGCGGCAAATAATCCGCGCCGATGTCCACCGCCGCCGAACCCCAGCTCACGCCCATGATGGCGCAGTATCGCCGCATCAAGAGCGAGCTGCCGGCGGACGCCCTCCTGCTGTTCCGCCTCGGCGATTTCTACGAACTCTTCTTCGAGGACGCCCAGAGTGGCGCACAGATCCTCAACGTCACGCTGACTAAACGCGGCGTGATCCCGATGTGCGGCATCCCCTACCACGCGGCCAACGGCTACATCGCCCGCATTCTCCGCGCCGGGCGCAAGGTCGCCATCTGCGACCAGACCGAGGAGGCCACGCCCGGCAAGCTCGTCCAGCGCGAGGTCACGCAGATCCTCTCGCCGGGCACGCACTTCGATGAGCGCCTGCTCGCCGCCGAACGGAACAACTTCCTCGCGGCGGTCTGCGGCGGCGGCGCATCCCACGGCCTCGCACTCGTCGATCTCACCACGGGCGATTTCAAGACCACGCAGGTGGCCGACGAGCC